>NZ_POZU01000001.1:0-3616 GCF_002914005.1 Campylobacter concisus
ATATAATCTATAAAATTTTATATAGCACAGTTTTTATAGGGTTCCCGCAAATTTTTGTTTTTGCAAAAAAAGTATTTATTAGGCTTAGAAATTTTTAGATTCATATCATTGGAGTTGCTATGAAAATTTTTATAATCGGTAATGTCTCGTCTATGATGATAAATTTTAGAGAAGAGCTCATAAAACTACTTGTATCAAAAGGGCACTATGTCTACTGTTTAGTTAGTGACTACAATGAAGAAAGTAGAAAAAAAATAATCTCATTGGGTGCAAAACCGCTTGACCACACTTTAAATGCAAAAGGGCTAAATCCATTTAAAGATATCATTGCTACATATGATTTGGTTAAGCTATTTAGGCAATATAGGCCAGATGCGATTTTTTCTTTTTTTGTTAAACCAGTTATTTTCGCAACTATAGCCGCAAAAATAGCAAGAGTGCCACGAATAGTAGGCATGATAGAAGGGCTTGGCGGGGCTTTTACAGTTCATAAAAATGGACAAACAATAAAGGCGAAAATTATCAAAACCATACAAGTTCTTTTGTATAAAATTTCACTACCATCTCTTGACGAGCTTATATTTTTAAATAATGACGATAAAAAGGACTTGATTGATAGATTTGATATAAAAGTAAAGTCCATAAATATATTAGGTGGTATAGGTGTTGATCTTGATAAATTCTCATATACTAAAGCACCTACTGATCCTATAAGTTTTATTTTTATAGCAAGACTTCTTGCAGAAAAGGGAATATTTGAGTATTTAGAGGCAGCTAAAATCGTAAAAGAAAAATATAAAGATGTAAAATTTTATATATTTGGTAGTTTTGATGAGCACAATCCATTTGGATTAACACAAGAAGAACTAAAACCTTATCTTGATAGTGGCGTAGTTATATATCCTGGCTTCGTAAATGATATAAAAGAACGGATAGTGAATAGTTCCATTTTTGTCTTGCCTTCGTATTACAGAGAAGGTGTGCCAAGAAGTACGCAGGAAGCCATGGCAATAGGAAGGGTAGTAATAACCACAAATAGCGTAGGATGTAGAGAAACTGTTGAAGATGGAGTAAATGGATTCTTGGTGCCACCATTCGATAGTAAAATTTTGGCACAAAAGATGATTTATTTTATACAAAATCCAGAAATGATAGTCCAAATGGGTATAGAAAGCAGAAAAATAGCTGAAGTAAAATTTAATATAAATGAAAAAAATGGAAGACTTGCAAAGATTATTATTGGAAAATAGCACATTACTATTTTTTACTTTTTTAATTTATAGTATTAAAGATTTTAATTTAAAAATTTAGACTTATCTTTAGCGGGCTTATCATGATTTAAATAATAAAACCAAGACAAGCTGGTTAGTTTTTTAAACTAGACTTCTAACCCACTAGTCCACCAACAGTTTTTGTATTGTTCCTATTAGTCTTTTTTAAAAAAATTCCTCTTCCTCTTTTGTAGAGTTATACTCATCTTTGAAAAATTTTTTAGCATTAATTTTTTGCTCTAGCATCTTTTTCTCATGAATTTTTATATATCGGCTTTTAGTATTCAAGGTAATTTCTAAAGCTAGTGCTATATCCTACATCATAGTGATGGCTTGCACATTTTGGCTCTTTATTGCTATCAAGGAGTTTTTATGACGACATGCGAGTTGCCGATATTGACCGGGTAGTTTTCATCTTTACCGATAACTGCGAATCAAGCGTTAGCTAATTCTAAATTTATCCATTACATTTACTGCTTATAAATAAATTTAATTACTAAAGAATTAAGCTAAATAAAATAGAAAATAAAATATAATCCCAAATCTTTGGTCCCGTAGCTCAGTTGGTAGAGTACTACCTTGACATGGTAGTGGTCGATGGTTCGAGTCCATTCGGGGCCACCACTTCTAATAAAATATCCTAAACAAGAGATTTAAAAATTAATTATTAGTAAATTTTCTAAAGATGTGGTGAGGATTTATTTAAAATAATCTTTCACATCATACTCTTTGCCAGCATCATGATCTTTTAAAAGCTTTGCCACAATAGGGCTTAAAATGATGATGGCAATTAAATTTGGTACGACCATCAAGCCATTAAACATATCTGCTAGGCTCCAGACAAAATCAACCTTTTGCAAGCTTCCCAAAAATACAAAAACGACTACTAAAATTTGAAAAGCTCTGACCGCTTTTGCCCCAAGAAGGTATCTTACGTTGATTTCAGCAAAATAGTACCATCCAAGAATCGTTGTAAATGCAAAGAAAAATAGACAAACAGCTACGAAACTATATCCGCCAACCTTGCCAAAGATATGCGACGAGAAAGCCTCTTGCACTAAGGTTATGCCTGTAAAGACTGCTTTGCCATTTTCAAAGCTAATAACATTTGCAGTAAGCACTACAAAAACGGTTATATTTAAGATGACAAAGGTGTCTATAAAGACGCTCATTATACCAAGGACGGCTTGATCGACTGGGTGTTTGACGTTTGCAGCAGCGTGTGCGTGCGGAGTTGAACCCATGCCAGCTTCGTTGCTAAAAAGACCCCTTGCTATGCCGTATCTCATAGCAGCTGCGATGCTAGCGCCAGTTGCCCCACCCCAAGCAGCCGAAGGATCAAATGCAGCTCTAAAGATTAGTGAGATCGCCTCTGGGATTTGGTGAAAATTTAAAGCTATGATAACCACGCCAACGATGATGTAAAGTAGTGCCATTAGCGGCACGATCTTTTCAGCGACCCTTGCGATCGCTTTTACGCCACCTATGAAAATTAGCGCGCAAATGAGAGCCAAAAACGCCCCTGTTAGCCACTGTGGTATGCCAAAAGCGCCGCTAAAGCCGTCTGATATGGAGTTTGCTTGAACCATGTTGCCGATAAAGCCAAGTGCGATGATGATAGCTATAGCGAAAAATCCAGCTAGAAATTTCGCCCACTTTCCCTTTAAGCCGCGGCTTATATAAAACGCTGGGCCGCCTATCGTGTGGCCGCTGTCATCTTTGGTGCGGTAAATTTGAGCGAGGCAAATTTCAGCAAAATTTGTAGCCATGCCCAAAAAGGCCGCGCACCACATCCAAAAAATGGCTCCTGGACCGCCCATGATAAGAGCTGTCGTCGCACCCACGAGGTTGCCAGTGCCAACTTGCGCCGCGATCGCCGTTGCGACTGCTTGAAATGAGCTCATACCAGCCTTGCCAGCAGCCTCGCCGTGAAGTGAGAAATTTCCAAAAAGCTTGCCTAAACCCATTTTAAATTTAAAAATCTGAACAAAGCCAAGTCTAATGGTGAAAAATAGTCCGGTGCCGCAAAGTAGGGCGATAAGGAAGTATGGACCCCAAAGAAATGAATTTATACTTTCAACGCAGTTATTTAAAATTTCAGCAAAATTTGTAGGCATTTTCTTGACTTTCATTGGTGTAGTTTAGAGAGCGAGTATATTTAAAAAAATATAAAATTAGAATAAATAAGAAAAATTTTTTAGCTTGGCTTAAAATTTCGTGCTAATTTTCGGCTTACTCGCGGTGAACTTGCTTTTACTAGCAAGATTTTGCGACCAATATTTTTACGCTCTAAGGCGTTTTTTGATTGATAATTTTTAAATTTATCCTACAATGAAGATTTAAGA
>NZ_POZU01000002.1:0-552 GCF_002914005.1 Campylobacter concisus
CTTTATAATTTGTTATGGTGGTCCAACGTCTTTTAATGTTGTTAAACGTCTAACTGATAAATTAAACGCACCTATTCCGATAGCTTTAGAGCAAATAAGGGGCTATTATCGTTATTTTACGCACAAGGACAACCCAGAGAAGCACCAGTATGATGAAAGCGAAATAAAGTGCCTTAACGGCTTTAAAATTAGTGATTATGTTGAACTTACAAGAAGCGAAGTATCAAAAATCAAAAAAGAGATTAGAGATATTATTCGCGGTAATTGTTTATCTGAATATTCCGATTTAATGGACTATCTCGATGCTGAAGGTATTTGGGAGCGAATAGAAGTAGCCGAAAATAATACGATACACTTTGACGCTTTATTGCGATCTATACGACACAAGAAAGGTTAAAAATGGGGTTTCCTAAGAAGCACGAACAAAGCGTAATACGCAGTGTTAGAGTTCCTAAAGTTATGCAAGATTTTTTAAAAGAGTATTTTAAAAATAGAGATGATTTTACTGCTAATGATTTTATAAATTTGCTTATTGAAAATTCCGACGAATAC
>NZ_POZU01000003.1:0-3331 GCF_002914005.1 Campylobacter concisus
ATCAAAACATCTCTCTCATCTTATGCGTTAGCTCTAGGCTCGCTTCTATCTCAGCTCTTTTTGCCATTACGCTCTCTATATTGACACCAACATTTATGCCAAGCTTTTTAGCAAATTCATAAAGCTCTGCGAAATTTTCAAGGCAAATTTGCGATGCCGTGGCTAAAAAATTATTACTCTGAAGCATCCTTTTCTCGCTCTTTTCATCAACGCTTATGCCAAGCCACTTGATAAACTCTAGCGTTTTTGGCGTGCCACAAGTCGTAAATGTCAAAATAATAGGCAAATTTAACCCGCTTTTTGCCACGCTTTCTAGTAAATTTTTAGCCAAATTTATATCAAAAACTGCCTGCGAGATAAAAAATTTCGCCCCCATTTTGGCCTTTTGGCTCATCCTTTGCTCTTCATCGCCTTTTTTAGCATGCCTCTCAGCTATGCAAACACCGCCCACTACAAGCTCTTTAAACTCATCTCTAGCGATCTCATAAGCACGCTCTAAGCTCATTTTAGGCTCTACCTTGCCAGAAGCAACGCCAACAAAAACATTTATATCGCTACTACTTTTGGCTAAATTTGCTCTAAACTCACTCTCATTATATTTGTTCGCGACCCTATAAAAGATGCTTGGTGTCTTTAAATTTAGGTATTTTGAGTAGTAAATTTCAGGGCTTAATGTATCGCTAAATTCAAAAGTTCGCTCGCTTTTTATACGGCTACTTTCATCTTGGATCTCGTAAAGCACCAAGCCATCAGCCTGCACATCTGTAATCCTCTTGTCCCATTTTGCAGCGATCTCTTTAAGCTTCACCTCGTCAAATTCAGCCTTTGGAGGCGTTAGGCCATAAAGCACTATGCCACTTTCATTGTTTATGATCTTATCTTTTAACATTTTCTAACTTTTTTTGAAATTTAAACGGAGTTTAGCGCCTAGGCTTGCTAGACGCTAAAATTTGTATTATAGACCTCTTACGATTTTGACGGCTTCTACCATGTTTTTAAGGCTTGGCTCGACCTCTTCCCATTTGCGCGTTTTTAGGCCGCAGTCCGGGTTGATCCAGAGCTGCTCTTTTGGTAATACTTCAAGCAGAGCTTTGATCTGAGCGACGATCTCCTCGACGCTTGGCACACGTGGGCTGTGGATGTCGTAAACGCCAGGTCCGACCTCTTGTTTGTAGCCAACGGCTTTGAAAATTTTAAGTAGCTCGTTGCCACTTCTTGCAGTCTCGATGCTGATGACATCAGCGTCCATAGCTTCGATGGTCTTAATAATATCGTTAAATTCAGAGTAGCACATATGTGTATGGATCTGAGTTTTTGCCTCGGCTGAGCTCACTGAAAGCTTGAAGCAATCAACCGCAAATTTCTCATAAGCTGGGATGTTTTCAGCTCTTAACGGGTAGCCCTCTTTAAACGCTGCCTCATCGACTTGGATCACTCTGATGCCCGCATTTTGAAGGTCTGCGATCTCGTCATAGATACAAAGAGCAAGCTGTTTTGCTACCTCGCTTCTTGGAAGATCATCACGCACAAAGCTCCAGTTTAGCATAGTCACAGGACCTGTTAGCATGCCCTTCATTACGTGTTTTGTGATGCTTTGAGCATATTTCATCCACTTAACAGTCATCGGCTCTGGGCGGCTTACATCACCAAAGAGAAGTGGTGGCTTGACGCAGCGGCTGCCGTAGCTTTGTACCCAGCCATTTTGGCTAAATGCGTATCCGCTGATCTGCTCACCAAAGTACTCGACCATGTCGTTTCTCTCTGGCTCACCGTGTACTAGCACATCTAGGCCGATATCTTCTTGAAATTTCACGCAGTGATCAATATATCTTTTGATACCAGCTTCATAAGCAGCCGCGTCGATCTCACCTTTTTTGAAATTTTGGCGAAGTACACGAAGATCAACTGTTTGAGGGAAGCTGCCTATCGTTGTTGTAGGCAAGATGCCGTATTTTAGCGTTTCGCGTTGGATTTTGATGCGATCTTCAAATTTCTCGTCACGTTCAAATTTGCTTAAATTTTTAACGCGATTTTGAACGCTTTCAGAGTGGATGAGCTTTGAAGTGGCGCGAGTTTTAACTGCATTTTTGTTCTCTTCGTAAATTTTTGTTTCGCTCTCATCAAGCTTTTCACCATTTGCTAGTTTTGTGATGATCTTGATCTCATCAAGCTTCTCAACCGCAAAGCTTAGCCAGCTTTTGATCTCTGGGTTTAAATTCTCTTCATATTTTAGAGTGTATGGCACGTGAAGAAGTGAGCATGAAGTGCCGATATAAAAGTCTTTGCCGCCTATTTTTTCTGAAATTTCACGAACAAGTTTTACTTTTTCATCGATGTTACTTTTCCAGATATTTCTACCATCGATCACGCCTGCAAATAGCGTTAAATGGCTATTTTTAATAGCCTCAAGTGCTTCAAAATTTCTCTTGCCGTGGATGAAGTCAAGCGCGATGCCGTAAATTTTAGTTTTAGCCACTTCGCTAACCGCCTTGATCGCATGCTCAAAATATGTCGCAAACACGATCTTGATGTTGCTAGCAACGCCTGTTAGCTCGTTATAGACCTTTGTGATAAGTGGCAAAAGGTCGCTTTCATTTTTGTCTGTTACAAAGATTGGCTCGTCAAACTGCACTAAAATTTCATCATCAAGCTTAGAAATTTGTTCAAGTAGCTTTTTATACTCGCCTACAAGAGCGTCAAGGTGCTTAAATGGGCAGCTGCCGTCAGTCGTCTTTGAAAGAGCTAAAAATGTGATAGGGCCGATCAAATTTACCTTGCCTTTTACGCCGTTAGCTTTCGCCTCTTTGTACTCATTTAAAATTTTGTCTGCTTTTAGGCTAAATTTGCTCTCGCTGCTAAGCTCTGGCACGATGTAGTGGTAGTTTGTGTTAAACCATTTTGTCATCTCCATCGCAACGCCATTTTTGTTGCCTCTTGAGCAAGCAAAATATTGCTCTGAGCCGCTTAAATTTGCAAATCTTGGAGGCGTAGCGCCAAAAGCGATGATGTTATCAAGCATTAGATCGTAAAATGAAAAATCATTAACGCTAATAGCTGAAATACCAGCGTCTTGTTGGTATTTCCAGTGTCTTTGGCGAAGCGTCTTTGCAGTCTCTTGCAAATTCTCTTCGCTAAAGCCCTCTTTAGCAGCCCAAAAGCCCTCTAATGCGCGCTTCAACTCTCTTTTTTCTCCGATTCTTGGAAAACCTAAAACATAACTTTTTATCATTTTTATCCTTTTTAAATTTAAATTTGCAGACGAAAATTCGCTCTGCGGACTACTATAAATCTGTGCAAAGCACAGCAACCTTGAACGTGCAGTGGGGTAGGT
>NZ_POZU01000004.1:0-477 GCF_002914005.1 Campylobacter concisus
CATCGCCACTTTGCAACTAAACTTTTAAAAGTATCCTTATCTCTTTTACAATCTGCTTTGGAGTTTTGCCCTCGACTTCAACGATATAATCAGCCTTTTTTTCATATAGCTTTTCTCGCTCCAGATGCAGTGCCTCAGCCTTTTTTAGGTCGCTTAAAAGCGGGCGTTTGGCGAGCTTTTTCTCGCTATTTTTGCTATTTTTTAGCCTTTGCATGATCGCATCAAAGCTTGCTTTTAGATAGATCACGGTGCCTATTTTGTTTAAATTTTTAACCTTTGCAAAGCCCCCACCTGTCGAGATGATCGCATTTTTGACATTTGTGGCTAGAAATTTAGCCAGATCTTTTTCAAGCTGCCTAAAATGCTCTTCGCCAAATTCATCAAAGATAGCTTTTATCTTCATATTTTGTGAGCTCTCTAGCAAGTCGTCGCAGTCAAGATTCATCGTCTTTAGCGCCTTACTTAGCGCCCTTGCAG
>NZ_POZU01000005.1:0-25909 GCF_002914005.1 Campylobacter concisus
GCTTTAATCGCATGGTGGCGACTAAAGACACAAGTAAGTAGTGACGAAATCCAAGCAACTAGCGAAGGTGGGATTTTAAATGTGGCTACTATCAAATCTTCAAGCCAATTAGCCGCGACAGCTTGTTTATTTGTCCTTATCGCAACATTTTTTTTCTATATATTTTTTGAATATTTGTTAGCACATCAAGAAAGAATGTCACTTCGACCAATAATATTTATAAAGCCTCTTGCCTATGCAGTAGTATTAGCGGTTATTTACTCTGCCGTTAAGCAGATAGCACATACGTTAAATGAGATAAGACTACATACAAATTTCTTATTTTTCTCTATCCTTTTTGTGATATTTACAATAGCAAAAGCAACAACTGACTACATGTATATATATGCTTACGATTATAATTTTTTAAATATCTTTGGTACGCACAATGCCTCAATTAAATCTTTAGTTTCTAGTGCCAATACAATCTTATACATTGGAGTATTTGCTCATTTGTTAGCTACAGTATTTTTATTTTTATTTACAACAAGATTAGTGAGCGCAACTAAAAGTAGGCTATTTTGGATAAATTTTATATTGTTTGTGGTAAGTTCGGTCATACTTTTAGCACTACTATTTCCAGGTAAACCAGACTTTATAGGCCTTTTAACCAAAAACATAGATCTTTTTAATATGGCAGAGTTTTTCTTTTTATTAATTGCTTGGTATAGCGTGAAAAAAGATACAAGAGAATAGGATAGATCGTAAAACGGCATTTGGCGATAAATTTATAGTTTAAACAGCTAAAGACAATATGATTTTGTCTTTAGCTTCGCTATGAGGAGACGAGGTGAAATTTCGCGATACGAATGGGCTCAAAAGCGGTAATATTTTGTAATAGATTTAAATGTTGCGCGGTTTAAAATTTACGCAGACTAGACACATAGTCTGTCGAGCAAAATTTTAGCAAACTCATTTAAAGATACACAAAAGACAACACTTATAATTTTCTCATCTTCGCTATTTCGTCGCGCAATGCCGCCGCCTTCTCAAACTCCAGCTGCGCCGCCGCTTCAAGCATCTGCTTTCTTAGCTCTTTAACTATCGCAGCTCGCTCGCTAGCTGGCATCTTCTCTAAATTTTTACCACGCTTATAAATTTCACCGTCATCTTCGACGTGCAAGCTCTCTTCGATATTTCTACTTGCAGAGTGCGGCGTTATGCCATGAGCTTTGTTGTACTCATCCTGAAATTTACGCCTAGCAGTCGTCGTATCGATCGCCTCTTTCATAGATTTTGTTATCTTTTTGGCAAACATTAGCACCTTGCCATTTACATTTCTAGCTGCGCGCCCCATCGTCTGTATAAGGCTCGTGGTCGAGCGCAAAAAGCCCTCTTTATCGGCGTCCATGATCGCTATCAGGCTCACTTCAGGCAGGTCAAGTCCCTCGCGGAGCAAATTTATGCCTATTAGCATGTCAAATTCGCCACTTCTAAGCCCTCTAATGATCTCATTTCGCTCGATCGCGTCGATGTCTGAGTGCATATATTTGACCTTTACGCCAAGCTCGATGTAGTAGCGGCTTAGCTCCTCAGCCATCTTTTTAGTTAGCACCGTAACCAGCACGCGCTCACCTCTAGCGATGACCGCCTTTGCCTCGTCAAATAGCGCCTCGACTTGATTGTCACTATCTTTTATCTCGATGATCGGGTCAAGTAGCCCGGTAGGACGCAAAATTTGCTCATAAACATGCCCCTGGCTGATGCCAAGCTCGTATTCGTTTGGCGTGGCTGAGACAAAGAGAAATTTCGCCTTTTTACTTATGAACTCATCAAATTTAAGCGGCCTGTTATCAAGAGCTGATGGTAAACGAAATCCATACTCCACAAGCACCTCTTTGCGGCTTCTATCGCCAGCGTACATACCCCTAAACTGAGGCAAACTCACGTGGCTCTCATCGACGATAACCAGATAGTCTTTGCCACTTATCTCAAAGTAGTCAAACATCGAGTACGGCGTCTCTCCGGGCTTTTGACCAGTTAAGTGTCGCGCGTAGTTTTCGATGCCCTTGCACATACCTGTACTTGCCATCATCTCAAGGTCAAACTCCACCCTTTGCTTTAGCCTCTGCGCCTCGACTAACTTGCCTTGCTCGTTAAACTCTTTTAAACGAATATCAAGCTCCTCTTCGATCTCTTTCATCGCGATCTTTAGCCTATCAGCGCCCACGATAAACTGGCTGGTCGCATAAAGCGTAAATTTAGAGATATCTTTTAGCCTCTTGTTATCAAGCACGTCAAAATGATACATCACATCAATCTCATCGCCAAAAAACTCAACCCTTAGGGCTTCGTCGTTATAATAAGCTGGGTAAATATCCACCACATCGCCATTTACACGAAAATCCCCCCTGTCAAAGTAGTTGTCATTGCGCTTATAGCCCATATCCACAAGCTGCTCTAAAAGCTTTCTTTGGCTTATCTTCTCACCCACGCTAAGATATGCCACCATCCCTTTATACTCGCTTGGATTACCAAGTCCGTAGTTTGCAGAGACTGATGCCACGCAGATCACATCATCAAAGCTTAGCAAACTAGCCGTCGCAGAGAGGCGCAGACGCTCGAGCTCCTCATTTACCGAGCTATCCTTTTCTATATATAGGTCGCTTCTTGGGATGTAGGCCTCTGGCTGGTAGTAGTCGTAGTAGCTTATGAAGTACTCGACATGGTTTTTTGGAAAAAAGCCCTTAAATTCGCTGTAAAGCTGAGCAGCCAAGGATTTGTTATGCGTCATGATAAGCGTTGGCATGTTTAGCTCACGTATGACGTTTGCCATAGTAAAGGTCTTGCCAGATCCTGTCACACCTAGAAGCGTTTGGTATTTATTGCCTGAATTTATGCTTTTTACTATCTCTTTTATCGCTCTTGCCTGGTCGCTGCTTGGGCTAAATTTAGATGAAATTTCAAATTTACTCATTGATTGCCTTTAAATTTGGGCGAATTTTATAGCAAAGATAGTGCTTTGTCAAATGAGAATTTTAATAAGAATTTAGCCTCTGCGTGTTAGAATACGAGCCTAATTATTATTTTAAAGGAACTTTTATGTTTGAAGATAATGCGATCTTAACCACACTAAGCGATAAAGTAAATGACCTAATCACAAAATATGACGAACTTTGCAAAACGAACGAAGAGTTACGCAACGAGATCGTAACTTTAAAAGCACAAAATGAGGCGAAAAGCAATCAAATCATGCGTTTAGAAGAGGATCTTGACAAGAAAAATACCGAAGCTGATGATGTAATGAGAAAAATCGAAGCTGTCCTTGGCAGATAAGCTTGGCTAAAATATGAAAAAAATTACGCTCACTATATCATCTCGCGACTACACGATCACGCTTGATGATGATTTTGCTAAATTCTTTGAAAATGACTGGCAAAATTTAATGGGCGGACGCCAATTTATCGAGCCAAAAGAGCTCTTAAACGCCTTTATAGAAAAATGTTATGAAAACTACGCCGTGATAAAGGCAGTAAAAAATTTAACTGGCAACGTTGATGATATATTAAAGCGAGAAGAGAGATGAAAAGACGAGCTTACACCTTGCTTGAGCTAATATTTATAGTAGTTATACTAGGTATTTTAAGCACAGTCGCTATACCTAGACTATTTTTTTCTAGAAGCGATGCTACTATCTCAAATGCAAAAACTCAACTTGCCGCTATAAGAAGTGGAATTTCACTAAAATACAATGACAATATCTTGCAAGCAAAGCCAGAATTTCCACAAAAACTAGACGATGGCGATCCAAGCAAACTCTTTAAAAATGTTATAAATATACCGATAAAAGATAGCGGTAGCAAAAATGGCTGGCACAGAATAAGTGATGACAAATACACATTTAGACTAGATGGCAAAGTAGCAAATTTCAAATACGACAAAAATACTGGTGATTTTGGTTGCAGCGATGAAAATGAAATTTGCAAATCACTTCAGTAATGCATTATTACATACTCGCATTTTATGGGCTAAATTTAGCCCCACTCACTTATGAAAGCGATCAAGAACTAGAAAAATTTCAAGGCGTAAAGGCTTCTTTAAGAGGCAAAATTCTTACTGCTTTTATTGTAAAAGAAACTGGCAAACCAGAGTTTAAAACAAGTAAAATTTTAGAAATTCTACCGATTAATCTAACTTCAATGCAAAGCGAATTGGCAATATTTATCTCAAAATATTACACATGCGAGCTTGGCGTCAGCCTAAATTTATTTGAACCAAATGACACCATTGCAGCAGATCAAATTTATGAAAATCAAAATTTTAATGTAGCACCCAAACTAAGCGAAAAACAGCAAGAGGCTTTGGAATTTATAAATAAACGTAAAATTTCACTCATCTTTGGCGACACTGGAAGCGGAAAAAGCGAGATTTACATAGCAAAGATCAGAGAAATTTTAAACGCAGGCAGCCAAGCGCTATTTTTAATGCCTGAAATTTCACTCACACCACAAATGCAAAAACGCCTTGAGAGCTTCTTTGGCGAGGCAGTAGCTGTTTGGCACTCAAAGATCACGTCAAAGAAAAAAGAGCAAATTTTAAAAGATATAAAAATTGGAAAAGTTAGGCTCGTTGCAGGTGCGAGATCGGCTTTATTTTTACCACTTGAGAGGCTAAAACTTATCATCATAGACGAAGAACACGACGATAGTTATAAAAATACAGGCTCAAAGCCACACTACAACGCAAGAGATCTCGCCCTTTTTCTAACTAGCAAATTTGACCTACAAGTGGTGCTTGGAAGTGCCACGCCAAGCCTTACTAGCTTTTACAAACAGGAGCATTTTCGCTTAAAAGGGACATATTTTGATTCGCAAAAAAATTACATTTTCGATGAGAGCGAGACTGGAATTAGTGAAATTTTAAAAGATGAAATTTCAAAAACACTCGCGAATAAAAAACAAGCTGTCATCTGCCTGCCAACAAGGGCAAATTTTAAATATCTAGTCTGCAAAAACTGTGGCGAAACAGTGAAGTGTCCTTTTTGTAGCATCGGTATGAGCTATTACAAAAAACAAAATGTGCTAAAGTGTCAATACTGCGAGCATAAAATGGCTGTGCCAAAGACCTGCCATCAGTGTGGTAGCGAGATGATAGAGGCCAAAAAAATTGGTACTAGCGAGCTACTTGAGCGGCTGCAAGCTGAGTTTGCGAACGCCAGAATCGCTAAATTTGATAGGGATGAAATAACGACGCAAAACAAGCTCGTAAAGGCTTTGAAGGAATTTAACGACGGCAAGATAGACATCCTACTAGGCACGCAGATGCTAAGCAAAGGGCATGATTATCACAACGTAGAGCTTGCTGTCATCATGGGCTTTGACGAGCTTTTAAATTTTCCTGATTATAAAGCCAGAGAAAGAACGCTCGCTCTTGCCATGCAAGTAGCTGGAAGAGCCGGTAGAAACGGGGCTGGCAGAGTTATCATTCAAAGCAAACAAAGAGAATTTTTTGAGAGCTACATCAGTGATTATGACGCATTTTTAAAAGATGAGATTGGCTACCGCGAGGGGCTATATCCGCCATTTACCAGGCTGCTTCGCGTGGTCGTTTCGCACAAAGATGAGAGCACGGCAAAGGGCGCAATGAACGAATTTGTACAGAGGCTAGAGCCACTAAAAAGTGATGAGCTAGAGATCGTTGGATACGGCAAGTGCCAGGCTGAGTATCTTGTGGGTAAATTTAGATATGAAATTTTACTCCGTTCAAACTCTCATATGCCTCTTTTAAAAGCTGCAAGCCTATGTAAAAGCGAACTTAGCGATATCGATATTGATCCAGTCAATTTTAGTTAAAAATGCTAGTCTAAAAACTATCCAACAAAGACATGGCAAATTTAAAAATAGACATATAGAGAAACCTAAGGCTTATGAAAGCATTATGGAATTTGATAAGCTGGCTAGGGAAAGTAAGTGAAGTTTTAAAAACTACATCCAATAAAAATACTAATTTTTATAAACTATTAAAAATAAATTTTCAAGCCTTTTAAAAGCCATTTTTCTTTATAATCCCCAATAAAAATTTAAAGGTAAAATTTTGCAACGATACCCAACAAAACAGATAAAAATTCGCGATGTTTTAATAGGCGGTGATGCGCCGATCTCAGTGCAGTCGATGACATTTTCAAAGACAAAAGACGTAAAAGGCACACTAGAACAAATACAAAGGCTATATTTTGCAGGCTGTGATATCGTGCGTTGCGCAGTTTTTGATAAAGAAGACGCAAGCGCTCTCAAACAGATCGTTGCAAGTTCCCCAATACCAGTCGTTGCGGACATACATTTTAACCACACCTACGCGCTTATAGTTAGCGAATTTGTCGATGCTATCCGCATAAATCCTGGCAACATCGGCTCAGCCAAAAATATAAAAGCGGTCGTTGATGCCTGCAGACAGCGAAATTTACCTATCCGCATAGGCGTAAATTCTGGCTCGCTTGAAAAGCAGTTTGAGGATCGCTACGGCCGCACTGTGGAGGCGATGGTGGAGAGTGCGATGTATAACATCAAGCTTCTTGAGGATTTTGACTTTACAGATATCAAAATTTCGCTCAAATCAAGCGACGTAGAGCGCACTATGCAAGCATATAGAGCGCTTCGTCCAAAGACAAATTATTCATTTCATCTTGGCGTTACTGAGGCAGGTACCACTTTTCACGCCACTATCAAGTCCGCGATCGCTCTTGGTGGGCTTTTGCTTGAGGGCATCGGCGATACGATGAGAGTTAGCATCACAGGCGAGCTTGAAGAGGAGATCAAAGTCGCAAAGGCGATCTTAAAAGATAGCGGCCGCCAAAAAGAGGGTCTAAATATCATCTCATGCCCAACCTGCGGGCGTTTACAAGCTGATCTAATGGCAGCAGTAAAGCTCGTAGAAGAAAAAACAAAAGGTATAAAAGAGCCGTTAAACGTCTCGGTCATGGGCTGCGTGGTAAATGCTATCGGCGAGGCAAAAGGTGCAGATGTTGCCATAGCATTTGGAAAAGGAAATGGCATGATCATGCGTCACGGCGAAGTGGTTGCAAGACTGCCTGAGAGCGAGCTTGTAGACAGATTTTTACAAGAGATCGACGATGAGATAAAAAGTAGAGACTAAAGGAAAATTTGTGGCAAAACAAAGAGTTAACGAGATAGAATTTACCAACCTTTACGACATTGATATGGAGCGAGCTATACTAAGCTCCATTTTGCAAAACAACGATATTTTAGGTGAAATTTTTGACATTGTTAAGGCAAAGGATTTTTATCTAAAAGGGCATTCGCAAATATACGATGCAATGGTAGCATGCCTAAATAGCGATGATCCTATAACTATGCCATTTTTAAAAAATAGACTTGGTGAAAAATACGACGAAGAGCTAATACTAGATATTTTGGGTACAAATTCCCTAATAGACATTCAAAAATACGCAAATGAACTAAGAGAAAAATCTATAAAAAGAAGTCTCGTAAAGATCGCTCACAACATACCAAGCAAGGTAAATGAAGACAAACCAAGCCGTGATATGGTCGATGATCTTAGCCAGGAATTTTACTCTTTGATAGAAGGTGGAAGCACTGGAGTTATAAAAGAAGGCAAAGAGATCATCACGAAAATGATGGATCATATTAATGCTCAAGCCTTGCTTGGCGAAAAAGATATCGTTGGACTTGATACTGGATTTAAGAAGCTAAATGAGATGATAAAGGGCTTTAAAAATGGAGACCTCATCATCGTCGCAGCTCGTCCAGGCATGGGAAAAACGACACTTTGTTTAAATTTTATGAGTCAGGTTTTAAAAAATAATGCTGGAGTTGTTTTCTTCTCGCTCGAGATGCCAGCTGAGCAAATAATGATGAGAATGCTAGCAAGTAAGACCTCTATCCCGCTTCAAGACATAATGACTGCAAAGATGGATGATGAAGCGTTGGCTAGATTTAGCGATGCTTGCGAGGAGTTTGCGACTAACAAGCTTTTTGTACATGATAGTGGCTATGTAAATATCCATCAAGTAAGAACGCAAATGCGAAAACTAAAGGCCATGCATCCTGAAATTTCACTTTGCGTGATCGACTACATCGGTCTTATGATGAGTACAAATAACTACGCTGATCGTCACGTCCAAATAGCTGAAATTTCTCGCGGATTAAAGCTTTTGGCACGTGAGCTAGATATGCCAATCATCGCTCTTTCTCAGCTAAACAGAAGCCTTGAATCTCGCGCAAACAAGCGCCCTATGCTAAGCGATCTAAGAGAGTCAGGCGCAATCGAGCAAGATGCTGACATCATTCTTTTTGTTTATAGAGATGAGTTTTATCTAGAACAAGAAGAAAAAGAGAAAGAAAAACGCGCAAGTGCCGAGGGCAAAGAGTATAAAAGCAATCATGTCTTTAATAAACTTCAAGAAAAGGCCGAGATCATAGTTGGCAAAAATAGAAATGGTGAAACTGGCTCAGTTGATGTGCTCTTTCAAAAGCAACACTCAAGGTTTGAAGATATGTCTGCAATGCCAGTATCTGATGTTTCATTTGAAGGCTGATGCGTTTTAAAGCTTTAAAAAATAGAGAAATTTTTACTATATTTTGTCTGATTTGCCTTTGTATTTTTTCTGTAAATTTAGCTATTAACTATCATAAATATCAAATTTTTATGGACAAAGGCGAACAAGAGCTAACAGCAACCGTGATTTCTAGCTACGAAAAGCTTGGAGATGACGGCAAGAAAAGGCAAATTTTAAAGCTTAAGACTTATGAGTTTTCATTTTATACGCTTGGAGCTAAAACAGATGACTTTAAAGCTGGAGATAGTATATTTCTAAGCGTCATAAATTTAGACGTTAGTTTTAAAGACTATCTTGCTTCCTCCTTTTATATGCCTAGCTTTTCACGCGAAAAACTGCCACAAAAAGCCATGCTAAATATCAACCAAAAACTACAATCACTCATCTACGCCCAGCATGAAAATAGCAAAATTTCACAGCTCTACTCGGCTCTATTTTTAGGCACAAGTATTGACGGCAAGCTAAGAGATGACGTCTCGCACCTTGGTATAGCGCATCTTATAGCCATAAGTGGCTATCATTTAGGTTTCATAAGTGCGGTTATATTTTTTGTATTTAGGCCGCTTTTAAAATTTTTATATGCGAGGTTTTTACCTTTTAGAAACTACAACTTTGATCTAGCCATTGTCGTTTTTATAGTCTTGTCATTTTACTTCTTTATAATAGGCTTTATACCAAGCTTTTTGCGAGCATTTTTAATGAGCATTTTAGGATTTTATTGCACGTTAAAAGGCGTCAAAATTTTAAACTTCAAAACACTTTTTATAGTGGCACTTGTTAGCATATCGCTCTTTCCGCAGCTACTTTTTAGCGTAGGTTTTTACTTTTCACTTATGGGCGTTTTTTACATATTTTTATACTTTAAACACCTAAAAGATAAATTTTCGCCTTTCATTCATCTTATTCTTTTAAATTTATATGTTTGCTTTGCAATGGAAATTTGCGTGCTTTATTTCTTTCCACTCATTAGCTTACAGCAGCTTAGCGTCCTTGCTATCAACTACATCTTTAGCGTTTTTTATCCATTAAGTGCTGCGCTTCATATTGCTTCGTATGGCGATATTTTTGATGGATTGCTAAATAATGTTTTAAATTTTAGGCTAAGCTCGACTAAAATTTTCGTGCCAGCCATTATTTTTATCTTTTATAATATCGCTTCACTTCTAGCTATAAAATTTAGATCCATATTCTACATTTTGCCACTACTTGGGCTCTTGTGTTTTTTCGTTGCTAGCTATAAAATTTACGCCTAAGCGATCTTCATACCATAAAATTTCATTATCTTGTTATGAATCATCAAAGATATATACATTATAACAGCCCCCAAAATTAGCCTAGTTAAGTCTGTATCCTTTTGCCAAAAGACTAAATTTACGATGATAGCAGCTGGAATAAGAGCATTATTCATGATGGCAAGCACACCGCTATCAACCTCGCAAGCACCTTTGTTCCACATAAAATATCCAACTCCACTAGCGACCACTCCAAGCCAGAGAAGCACTAAAATTTGCGTCGAAGTAAGTGAAAATTTGGCTGGATTGCCAAGAGTAAGAAGCGCAACGACAGCTACAAAAAATGCCCCAAAGTGAAAGTAGCCAAAGACATTTTTTTGATCCACGTCAAATTTTTCTAAAAGTGCCTTATATGCACTCTGTCCTGCCCCAAAGCAGATATTTGCCGCTTGCACTAGCAAAAAGCCCTTTAATACACCATCGTTTATAGCGCCGTATTTTATAACCAAAGCTCCAAAAACCGCAACGCCAACGCTAAATAGATAAAGTGGTCTAAATTTAAAGCTAAATGCGTCGTAGATGAGCGTCACATAAAACGGCGTAAA
Organism: Campylobacter concisus; assembly: GCF_002914005.1. Classification (GTDB taxonomy): domain Bacteria; phylum Campylobacterota; class Campylobacteria; order Campylobacterales; family Campylobacteraceae; genus Campylobacter_A; species Campylobacter_A concisus_N. The sequence continues at coordinate 10,413 of NZ_POZU01000005.1, forward strand.
AATGGTAAAAAGTGCGACTTCTGGCACGCTTAGATACAAAAATGAATTGTAATAAAATAGATACATAAGTCCTATTTGCACCGCTCCGATCGCCATGATGCCAAATGCTAGCTTTGGACTGATACCACGAAATTTTGTAAATGGCAAAAAGACTAAGCTCGCAAGTGCAACCCGAATAAAAACAGCCAAATAGCTATCAACCTTGCCAGCTAAAAACTCACCTATCAAACTAAAGCTAAACGCCCACAAAATGGTTACAAAGATCAGTTTATTCAATTATCACCTCATTTATTTTTCTTGCACATTCAAAAAAATACTCAAGCTTGTTTAGCTCAAGTAAATCGCCATCAAGGATAAAATTTGCCCTATCACTAAAATTTTTCTCACTCACAAATAGAAATTCTTCATATTTTATCTCGCCATCAAGATAGCCATTTAACAAATCAACAAAATCACTATCAAGCTTATCTTGCTTCAAATCTTGCAAATTTAACTTTGCATTTAAGCCTTTGATCGTGCTTTCTAGCTCTTTTAGGCGAGTGATTATCCTATTTTCTTCATCGCTTAGATCAAGTGCCGCCTTTTGCTCTTCAATGCGTTTAACTTGACTTTGTTTGCTAAGACTTAAGCTATCAGGTAGCTTCCACTCAAACTCCACTCTAGGCTTGTTCGCATCAGCGTAAGCACCTATCATCTGTGAAGTCGTCCTCTCACCTTTTTTAAAGCTATTATTATTCACACTTTGCGTATCTTTTAAGTAAATTTTTGGAGCAAATTTGCTCTTTTGCTTCTCGTTTTCTTGCTCTTTTATAAATTTTTCTTGCTCCATCGCCCCAAGTTTTGCGCTTATATCATCTTTACTAAAATCAGGCATCCTTATCTTTGAGCCAGCGTTAAAGCCGATCTCGCCGTTTGAGAGCAAATTTATCCTTGAGTTTAACTCAGCTAGCTTAAGTCCAAGCTCGTCTAGCTCGGCTCTTTTTTTATCAAGAGTGAAATTTATCGCATCAAACTCAGCTTTATTTATCTCGCCATACTCAAACCAAAACTCATTTTCAGCCGCAGCCTTGGCAAAGCTATCTACAAATTTTGTCTCCAAATTTATAAGCGAATTTAGTGCAATGGCGTTGAAATAGACCTTTGCGACCTGAAAAGCAGTGAGGTTCATCAGCTCTTCGTCTTTGTAGATTTTCTCCACGCCCTTGTGGTCTAAAATTTTATCAGCAGCCTCGCTCGCACCGCCGTCAAAGATGAGATACTCGACCTTTGCCGTGATCGATCCCGCCTTTGTCATATATCCGCCCTTTATCTCATCAGGTACAAAGGTATATCTGCCATCAAGGGATAAATTTAGCTTTTTGCTTTTATTTTTATTTATATATTCATTTTTATTAAATTCTTTCAAACTCTCAAGCCTTGCACTTTGCGCTAGAGCGATGATCTCTAGTAAATTTCCAGCCCAAAGAGGCAAGGCGAAGAGCAAAACTGTTAAAATTTTCTTCAAATTCTCTCCCTTTCATAAAATTTTCTTATAAATTTATCAAGATTATAGACCCACGCAAAAAGCACTGGCACGACAAGCAAGCTTAGCAAAGTCGAGCTAATGAGCCCAAAGATGATGCTTATAGCCATAGGCGAGTTGGCCTCATAGCCAGCACCCCTGCTAAGCGCAAGTGGCAGCATGGCAAATATCATCGCAAAGGTGGTCATCAAAACAGCCCTTAGTCGCTTTTTAGCAGCCATTTTCACAGCTTCGTTTGCCTCCATGCCGCTATTTGCAAAGTGGTTTGCAAAATCAACCACCAAAATGGCGTTTTTGCCAACCATACCAAAGAGCAAGATGACGCCAACCATGACAAATAGGCTAAATGGATTGCCGCTTATAAAAAGCCCGATCACGACACCACAAAAGGCAAGTGGCATGGCAAGCATGATGAGAAATGGTAGCAAAAAGCTCTCATAAAGCGCAGCTAGCACCATGTAAATAAGCACCGCACTAGCGCTCACTGTAAAGATAAAAGAAGCGTTCGTATCATTCATCAGCTCCACAAATCCCAAAAATTTATACTTGAAATTTGCTGGCAAAATTTCGTCAAGCTTCTTTGAAATTTCATTTGCCACGCTATTTAGCGGAGCGTTATTTTTGGTATTTGCTAGAAATTTGATCTCATCGGCTCTATTAAATCTCGAAATACTAGCTGGCTTTTGCTCGAAACTAATCGTCGCCACATCGCCAAGTGTGACAAAAAAGCCCTCATTACTTCTTATCTTGGTCTTTAAGATATCATTTGTATCGCTTCTAAATTTATCATCAAGGCGCATGTAAAGCTCATACTCTTTGCCATTTTCGTTTTCAAAAACAGAGACCTCGTTTTCGCTAAATGCGCTATAAACAGCGCTTGCAACGCTGACTTTGTCTAATTTTAGCCTCTTTGCCTTATCTTCATCGATAGAAATTTGCACGCGCTTTAGCAGGTCTTCTTCGGGCGAATTTACATCCGTTGCGTCATTTATCTCTTTTAGCATCTTGCTGATCTTTGGCACAAATTTCTCTAGCTCTTTGCCATTTTCAGAGGTGATAGTAAGCTTTACTGGCTGTACATCGCCACCCTCAACCACTGGCAAGTCAGCTACTATAACGCTCATATCATCGCTCTTTAGCCTGTCACGAAAACTTTGCATGATGGCGTTTTGCCGCTCGTGATTAACCCTATCTTTTAGCTCCTTTAGCCTAACGTAAGCTTTTACAAGATAAGGCTGCTTGGCGTCTGTGTAGCCAAGGATGAAGTAGGCGTAGGCAACCTGAGGATCAGCGTTTATGAGTGAAATTTTATCTTTTAGCCTCTCTTTGCTAGCTTGCAAGCTAAGTGAAGGATCAAGCTTAAAGTAGATGTTAAACTCCGAGTTATCCTCGCTTGGCATAAAATCTCCACCTATGAATTTTGTTAGGGCAAATGAGCCAAAAACGACCAAAAGCGTTAGGGCTAAAAATACGAGCTTAAATTTCAAAGCCAAAGTCAAAAGCTTCTCGTAGGCGTTTTCTAGTGCTTCAAAAAACGACTCACTCTTTACATAAAATCTACTTTGTCTAGCATCTACAAACCTAGCACTAAGCGCTGGAATGAGAAAAATACTCACAAAAAATGAGATAACGATACCAGCTGCCACGCTCATAGCAAATGAGTTAAAGTACCTACCAACGATACCTTGCATAAAAGCTATCGGCACAAAAACACAAAGCAATACAAGCGAAATGGCAAACACGCTAAAAGCTATCTCGCTCACACCTGCAAAGCTTGCTTTTAGTGCATTTTTCTCATTTTTTAGCTTACTTGCTATATTTTCAGTAACGACGATCGCATCATCTATAAATATACCAATACCAAGCGTTAATGCGATAAGACTTAGACGGTTGATGTCATATCCTAGAGCATTTATGATAAAAAATGTAGCCACAATGCTAGTTGGTATCGCGATAACTGAGATGATAGTAATGGATAAATTTCTCAAAAAGGCAAAGACTATAAATATAGTAAGCACAACACCAAGCACCATGTCAAAAGCGGTTTGTTTAATGTGTTTTTGTATCACTTCGCTCTTATCATAAGCGATTACGACTTCATAATCCCTACCAAGTAAGCTTTTAAACTCATCTATCTTTGCCTTTGCAAGAGAGATTACTTTTAGTGCATTTGCATTTGGCGCTAGCTCAAGACCAAGCAAAACACCACTTTTTTCATTCATAATGCTAGCTTCATTTGCATCCTCGTAAGCTAGCTCAATGCTTGCGATATCTTTTAAAAACACACCTTGCTTGATGGTTAAATTTCTAATATCCTCTAAGCTTTTGGCACTAAAATCTGACTTTATAGCCATTTGAATTTGATCATTTTCTATCTTGCCAAGTGGTGCTTTTAAATTTTCTATTTTTATTAAATTAGCCACTTCGTTTGCACTAAGAGAATTTTTATCAAGCTTAAATCTATCAAGTAAAATTTTAACTCCAGGTTCCAAAAAGCCGTTTGCCTTAACCTTTGAAACCCCGTTTATCCTCTCCAAAAATGGTCTTGCCACATCGTCGATATCTTGCATGAGTTTAGTTTGGTTATTATCAATCCTTGTGACAAAAAGGCTAAAGACCGAAGCTGAGAGTCCGCTTAGCTTTTCTATCTCGTAGCTTGCATTTATCTTTGCCTTTTGCATCTTGTCTCTGACGTCGTTTGTGGCACTCTCTAGGTCTTTATTTAGCTCAAATTCGATACTAACAACACTTAGATTATCAAAGCTAGTTGAGTAGATTTTCTTTATGCCTTCAATGCTTGAGATTTCGTCTTCGATCTTTTGACTAATCTTTGTCTTAATGTAGTTCATATCGCCATTTGCATAGGTAGTGATCTTTACTATTGGAATATTTACTTGTGGATATAAATTTACATTCATGGCTACAAGAGAGTAGATGCCAAAGACTACTAGGCTCAAAAATATCATAAGTGTAGTTATGGGGCGGTTGATGGCTGTTTTTATCATTTTCTATTACTAACTAGCACTCTGCCTTGACCAAACATGCCAGGTTTTAGCCCAGTGTCATAAGCCTGGGCGTAAAATTTCCTGGTATCTCGCTTAATCTCTGGATAGATGAGAGCGATTTTTACCTCTTTTTCATCGCTTGCTGCGTCAAGTTTAAATTTAAATGTATCGCCAACTTTTACTAAATTTGCATATTTTTCATCGATCGCTATTAAAATTTTAGCCTCATTTGAATTTAAGACAAAGGCTGGACTTAATGGAGAAACGTTCTCACCAAGCTCTATATTTTTGCCAGCGATCACGCCATCAAACGGAGCTTTTAAAATAGTTTTTTTAAGATGATCTTCTGCGTTTAAAATGGCTATCTCAGCTGCCTGCACTCTTAAAGCCGTCTCGTCAAATTTATAATTTACCTCATCAAATTCTTGCTTTGAAGTGACATCTTTTACTTGGGAAAATTTATTTAAGGTATTTTTTGCAAATTCTTTAGCATTTTTTGCTAGTGCAAGATCGTTTTTTGCCTTTTTAAGGGCGATGATTAGGCTACTTTGGTCAAGCATCGCAAGCACATCACCTTTTTTAACATTGCTTGAGACATTAACTAATATCTGTTCGACCTTACCGCTACTCTCAAAAGCAAGTTTTGAGCTTTGTCTAGCATAGACTTCAAAGTCAGCAAAAATTTCTTCACTAGCAAATGAAAAAATGCCAAATATCATCAAAATTATCAGCTTTTTCAATCTCTAATCCTCTCTAAAATCGGCTCGCCATTTTCAAAAAAGAACTCCGCTTTTTTGATCTCAAGCTCATCTTTAGCACTCTCAAGAAGACTGATTGCATCAAATTTTTGAGAGAGTGCCTCAAGTAGATCGCTATAGCCTAAAAGTCCAGAGCTATACTTCTCAGAGCTCGCCTTTAGTGCCAGCTCACTTGCTTTTACATATTCTTTTAGCGAGTCGATCTTTGAGTTAAGCGTTGCGATCTCGTTTTGTAAATTTTTAAGTTTTGTCTCATTTTCACGCTTTTTATACTCCAAATTTAGTCTCGCCCCATCAAGTGCGATCTTTTGGGCTTGACTTAGTTTACTGGTAGTAAAAAAATCAAAAATTTTCCATTTAAAAGCGATACCAAATTTATTACCATGAGTATCTTCTTTTAGGTATTTATCCACATACGAGCGGTAAGAACTAAGCCTGCCTAGATCGATATCGTAATTATTTTTATAAAATCCATATGTGTCATAAAGCAAAATTTGGGGCAAAAAACCAGCCTTTGTCTCGCTAAGCTTGGCCTCACCTAAAAATATATCTTGGCTTAGTCTATCAAGCTCGGCATTCTTTGAAGCTAAATTTGAGTTAATATCAGCCATCTTTGCTCCGCCTACTGGCAAAATTTTCTTACCAGTTAGCAAATTTATCTCGTTTAAAATTTGCTCCATTTTGTTTTTGTATTCAAGCTCCACGCTATTTGCCAGATGATACTTTGCTCTAACGTTTTCAAGCTCATCTTTTGCGGCAAGACCTGCTTTGTTTGCCTTTTCAAGCTTGTCTAAAACGCCTTTTAAAAAATTTGCCTGAGCATTTTTGGCGGCTATTATATTTTCAAGCGCTAGAGCATTAAAATATAAATTTACAGCTTTAAAAGCAAGATAATTTTTAACTTCATCACTGGCTATCATGGCTTTATTTTTAAAAAGCTCACTCATTTTTAGCCTGGCTTCTCTAGCACCGCCATCATAAAGTAAAAAATCTATCCTAGCCAGCACGCCAGCTGACTCTTTAGCGACAATACTTGGAAAAGTGCTTGCATTTTTGCCGTATGAGCCCTCTAGGCTAAGGCTTGGTAAATAGGCGCTAGCAGTAGCCTCATCGCTTAAATTTGCTCTTCTTACTTCAAGCTCTTTGATTTTTGAAATTTCATTTTGCGTAGCTTTATTTGCGATTACACTCAAGTTTGAGCCAAACAGAAGAAATGGCAAAAAAAGAAATAGAAAATTTTTCATCAGTGAAAGCTTTTTACTAAATTTCCTATTAGCAAATTCCAGCCATCTACTAGCACAAAAATAAGTAGTTTAAATGGCAACGAGATCATAACAGGCGGTAGCATCATCATACCCATCGCCATCAAAACGGAGCTTACTACCATATCGATGACCAAAAATGGCAGATAGAGCAAAAATGCTATCTCAAAAGATGTCTTTAGCTCGCTTATCATAAATGCCGACATAGCGATACTTAATGGAATATCCTCGATATTTGCCGGATTTTGTAAATTTCTTATCCTAAAAAATAACGCCAAATCTTTCTCTCTTGTATTTTTGACCATAAATTCTTTAAATGGCTTTAAGCTTTTATCAAGCATCTCTTCATAGCCTATCTGTTCAGCTATATAAGGCTTTATGCCCTCGTCGTAGCTTTGTTTACCAACTGGCTCCATTATAAAAAATGTAAGCACCATGGCAAGTGATATGAGCACCGTTGAAGGTGGAACCTGTTGCGTTCCCATAGCCTGGCGTAAAAATGAAAAGACAATAACAAGCCTTAAAAAACTTGTCATCATAAAAATGAGCGAAGGAGCAAGTGCAAGAGCAGTGAGAATTAGTAAAACGTTTAGAGAATTTACAAGTTGCTCGGCATTTGTTGGAGAATTTAGACTTAAATTTATAGTTGGTAGCGCAGGATCAGCTCCAAAAACCGTGCAAAGTAAAACCGCTAAACCAAGCAGTGCTTTCACGACTAATTCCTCATATCAAGGATACTTTTCTTAGTAGCCTCTTTATTTTTTGGCTCAAGCGATATGAAGTGAATTTCTACTCTATTGTTCTTAGCTCTGCCATCTTCTGTGCTGTTAGTAGCGATCGGATCAAACGAAGCTTTGCCAGAAGCTATTATTCTATTTTGTGGCACGCCATCGTTGATTAGCTCTTCAACTACGCTTAAAGCCCTTGCAGTTGAGAGCTGCCAGTTATTTTTATAAGCTGAGTCTTTGCTTGGCTCTATATTATCTGTATGGCCGATAATATCGGCTTTTACATCATTAGGCATTTTTGCCACAATCATGCCTATTCGTTTTAAAAATAGCTTCGCATCTTCACCAGAAATTTCAGCACTATCCTTATCAAAAAGCATAGCCGCTGGAAGCCTTACGATAAAGCCATCTTCGCTCTCTTCCATAGTGATCTCAGGTGCCCCGCTAGCAGCTAGTAATTCATTTATCTTTTTAACATTCATATTTAGCTCACTTTGTGAGCCCTTTTGTTTGCTTATCTTTTTTGCACGAGTATTTTCTGGATCTGTCTCTTTTTCTATCTGATTTTCAGGTCTAGCGCCACCTTCAAGCACACTCAAAGCACCAGCTAGTGAGCCAACAGCGGCCTCCATCTTTTTAGCATCCATTGTCGCCATAGAAAGTAATAAAACGAAAAAACAAAGCAAAAGTGACATGAGGTCACCAAAAGCAGCTAGCCACTCAGGCATACATTTTGGACACTCTTCTGGTTTTATTAACTTACCCATTATTCAAACTGACTTTTTCTATCTTTTGGTGGTAAAAATGCTAATAGTTTAGCTTCAAGCGTTCTTGGATTATCGCCTGCTTGTATCGACATAATACCCTCAAGTACAACTTGTTTTTCAAGTGCTTCATCAGCATCGCGAATAGAGAGGATGTTTGCCACAGGTGCACCTATGATGTTACCTATCATCGCGCCATAAAGCGTCGTAAGCAAGGCAACCGCCATTGATGGGCCAATCGCACTAGGATCTGACATGTTAAGAAGCATCGCAACAAGACCAATGAGCGTACCTATCATACCCATAGCACCCGCAAAACCGCCGACTTGCTCAAAAATTTTAATATTATTTGAATGTCTTGTGCTAGTTTGATCGATATCGATCTCTAAAAGCGCTCTTATCGCATCTGGCTCATTGCCATCGACAGCCATTGAAAGACCTTTTTTTAAAAACTGATTTGTTTCGTTATTTACTTCGCTCTCAAGTGCTAATATCCCATCGCGTCTAGCTTTAGTTGAATAATCGACTATTTTTTTTATAGTCTCAGGTAAATTCACTACGACTGATGGCTTAACAGCAATGCCATAAAATTTACCAATTCCTTTAAGCGTCTCCATCTTGAAGCCAACCATCATAACGCCGATAGTACCACCAAAAACGATCATCACAGAAGGAATATCGATGTATGGTCCTATACCAACGCCTATCGCCATTGATCCAAACAAAAGCACCAGGGTCAAAACCCAGCCGACGACGGTTCCTAAATCCATTTAAGCTCACTTTATTTATAAATTCTTAAGAATTGCTATTTTATTAGCTTTTTGTTGAAACAATCGTTAAATTAAAAAAAATGTTTGGCATTTTTTGCTACAATCTGCGAAATTTTTAACGTTAAAAGGCTTAAAAATGAACAACACTTCAATCATAATTTTAGCGGCTGGTCTTGGCACAAGAATGAAATCAAAACGTCCAAAAGTTCTATTTGAACTTTGTGGTGAGCCGATGATTATTCACATATTAAAGCAAGCTTATGCGATCACAAATGACGTTAGCGTCGTGCTTCACTACGAAAAAGAGTTAATTAGCAAAAAGATAAAAGAAATTTTCCCTCAAACTAAAATTTTTGAGCAAGATCTAGCAAATTTCCCAGGCACTGCTGGCGCGATAAAGAGCGTAAATTTAAGCGGCGAAAAGGTGCTTGTAACTTGTGGCGATATGCCTCTTGTAAAATCAACCGATCTAATGCGTCTAGCAAATGCCGAAGCGGACGTAGTTATGAGCTCATTTGAAGCAGCAAATCCTTTTGGCTACGGCAGAGTCATCATAAAAAACGGCAAAGTTGAGGCCATCATCGAACAAAAAGATGCTAGCGAAGCGCAGCTTGCGATAAAAAGCGTAAATGCTGGCTGCTACTGCTTTAAACGCGAAGCACTAGAGCAAATTTTACCGCTCATAAGCAACCAAAACGCACAAAAAGAGTACTACCTAACTGACGCCATAAAAATAGCAAATGAAAAGGGCTTAAAGTGCGTTGCAGTAAATGTAAATGAGCAAAATTTCATGGGCATAAATGATAAATTTCAGCTTAGCATCGCTGAAAAGATCATGCAAGATGAGATCAAGCAAAATTTGATGAAAGCTGGCGTTTTGATGCGCATGCCTGAGAGCATTTTCATAGACAGCAGGGCCAAATTTGAAGGCGAGTGCGTGCTCGAAGAAAACGTAAGTATCCTTGGTGAGTGCGTCATCACAGAGAGCATTATCAAGAGCTCATCAGTGATTGAAAGCAGCAGCATCAAAAACTCAGACATCGGCCCACTAGCTCACATTAGGCCAAATTCTAAAATTTCTGACACACACATAGGAAATTTCGTCGAGGTAAAAAAAGGCGTTTTGAGCGGCGTAAAAGCTGGGCATTTGAGCTATCTTGGCGACTGTGAGATAGAAAGTGGCACAAATATAGGCTGCGGCACGATCACATGCAACTACGACGGCAAGGCAAAATACAAAACCAAAATCGGCAAAAACGTCTTTGTTGGCTCAGATACGCAGCTAGTTGCCCCTGTAAATATCGCCGATAACGTCATCATCGCAGCTGGCAGCACCATCACAAAAGACGTTGAGAGCGGCGCCCTAGCTATCAGCAGAGGTCGCCAAGAGAACAAAAGCGGCTTTTTTGAGAAATTCTTTGGCAAAGACGATGTTAAAAAATAAGAAAATTTTACTTGCCGTTTGCGGCAGTATCGCCTTTTATAAGGCATTCGAAATTTTATCACTGCTTAAAAAGCAAGGCGCTGATGTTTATGTGGCTTTAAGTGACGGAGCGCTTGAATTTTGTAGTGTAAGTGGCTTTGAAGCGCTAAGCGAGCATAAAATTTTAAGCTCACAAACGCAAAACTGGCAAGACGGCGTAAATCACATATCCTACTCTAAAATGGATCTAATCATCATCGCACCTGCCTCGGTAAATACGATAAATAAGCTAACAGCTGGGATCTGTGATAATGTCTTCATACAAACGCTAATCGCCGCCTCGCACGTACCTTTAGTCGTTGCCCCAGCTGCAAATAACAATATGATCGAGCATTTTGCGACGCAAAATTCGCTTGAAATTTTAAAGAAAAACGGCGCTTTAGTAGTTGAGCCAGTGCTTAAAACTCTAGCTTGTGGCGACGTTGGTAAGGGTGCTTTAGCAAGCCCTGAGGTGATAGTAGAAGCTGCCATTAAAAGGCTTAGCAAGCCACTTTTCGCAGGCAAAAAAGTAGTGATAACTGGTGGTGCGACAACCGAAAAGATAGATGATGTTAGAGCCATTACAAATTTCTCAAGCGGAAAGATGGCAAGATCCTTGGCTAGAGCCTTTTACTACGCAGGTGCAGAGGTAAAACTGCTTGCTAGCTTTGAGGCTAGTAGCGAGCCGTTTTTTAGCCTTAAATTTAGCTCAAGTAGCGAGCTTTTAGAACTTTGCAAGAGTGAGTGCGAGGGGGCAAATTTACTTGTAATGTGTGCTGCAGTAAGCGATTTTATGCCGACAAAAATTGATGGCAAGATAAAAAAAGAGGACGTTGGCGAAATTTTAAGCTTAAGTCTAAAGAGAAATGTCGATATTTTGCAAAGCTTAAAAGAGTTTAAATGCAAAAAGATCGGCTTTAAGCTTGAAATCTCAAGTGAGAGCGCACACAAAAATGCTAGAGCAATGCTAGAGCAAAAAGGGCTTGACGCAGTTTGTCTAAATATCTTGGGTGAGAAAAATGGCTTTGCAAGCGAGCAAAATGAGGTAAATTTCATCACGAAAAATAGTGAAACTTTGCTGCCGCTTGCCGCAAAAGACGAGATCGCAAGACATATCGTGGAGCTAGCGGCAAATTTATGATAGAGAAAATTTCTCGCATTCAAAAAATAGCAAAAAATGCAAATTCTCCGCTAGTAGCAATAAATTCGTCACTCCCACTTAGTATCTTGGTAAGCCAAAAGATCGGTTTTAACAGATACATTTTAAATTTCGCAAATAGAAATTTAAACACAAAAAGCGCAAAAGAGCTAAACGTAGGCTCAAGATACTGGGGCGAGGTGCAAAGCCAAGGCGAGAATATCGTCATAAAAAATTTATACGAAAAGCCAAGAATTTTAGACGAAGATGTCTTGGCTGATGGGCTAAATCTTATCGAAAATTTGATAGAAAATGAGAATTTATCGTGGTTTTATGACCATTTATTTAAAAGTTTAAGTGAAGCTAAGACAAAAGACGAGATGAAAGTGCTAGCAAAAATACTCTTTGCTCTGCAAGAAAATGTCGTGTATATACCATTTATTTATAATGGTACAAACGGCGTTTTTCAGCTAAAAAAAGAGGAGGATGATATGAAAATTTTTTTAATATTTTCAAATTTTGCTCCACTTATTTTTAAATTTAAAGATGAAGTTTTATGCGAGATCGCGACTCCATTTAATAATGTAGCTAGCTTGTTAAAAAGTGAATTTAGCGCCAACATAACAGTGCAAAATGTGAGTGCTCTTTGGAGCAAAAAAGAACAAATTATTGATATAAAAGGCTAAAGATTGAATGAATTAAACCACCTTGCTATTATCATGGATGGAAATGGACGCTGGGCTAAAAAACGTGGATTTTTGCGGACAAATGGGCACGAAGCCGGAGCAAATGTAGTAAGCGATATGTGCGAATTTTGTATCGATAATGGAGCGAAAATTTTAAGCCTTTATGCATTTAGTACTGAAAACTGGAAAAGACCGCAAAAGGAGATCGAATTTTTGATGAATTTGCTTAAGAAATTTCTCATTTTAAAGCGTGCTGATTTTATAAAAAATGGGATCAAATTTAATACACTCGGCGATATTTCTCCATTTAGTGATGAGCTAAAAAACGAGATAGAGATCACCAAAAATGCTACAAGAGAGAATAAAAATTTATTATTAAATTTAGCTATAAACTACGGCTCAAAAGATGAGATCATTAGAGCTGTGAGAAAGCTAAATTTAGAAGGCTGTGAGATAAGTGAAGCAAGCCTAAATGCAGCACTTGATGAGAGTGAGCCGGTGGATCTTCTCATTAGAACTGGTGGCGAGAGCAGGCTTTCAAATTTTATGCTTTGGCAAGCAAGCTACGCAGAGCTATTTTTTACGCCCACACTTTGGCCTGACTTTGGCAAGAATGAGCTTGCAAATATCGTTAGCAAATTTAAAAATATAGAGCGAAGATTTGGCGGAGTTTAGTGAGATAATGGATATTTTGGTCATCTTTTTTGCCGTTTTTGCTTTTGTTTTGGGTATTTGCGTGGGCTCATTTTCAAATGTGCTGATATATCGCTTGCCACGAAATGAGAGCATAAATTTTCCAGCTTCTCATTGCCCAAACTGCGACCATAAGCTAAATTTTTATCACAATGTTCCAATTTTTTCGTGGATATTTTTAGGCGGCAAATGCGCCTTTTGCAAGCAAAAGATAAGCCTTGTCTATCCAGTGATCGAGCTAGCCTCCGGGATGCTTTTTCTGATCTGCTTTTTTAAAGAGTGCGGCGAAATTTTAAGTGTAGAAGCGCCGCTTTACGCACTATTTTTAGGGCTTTGCTTTGTTATGTTGCTAGCTCTTAGCGTCATAGACATAAGATATAAAGCTGTGCCAGATCCTCTTCTTTTTGCGGCACTATTTTTCGCATTTATCTACGCTCTGATGCTTTTTATATTTAAAGAAAATTTTGCCCAAATTTTAAATTTATTCCTTTTTGCACTTATCTTTTGGGTGCTTAGATTTGTCGTAAGTTTTGCCATAAAAAAAGAAGCGATGGGTAGTGCAGATATCTTTATAGTAGCGATCATCGGAGCTATCTTGCCAGTCAAACTGGCTCTAGTGGCCATCTATCTTGCAGCACTTTTTACACTTCCAGTCTATGCAATCGTTCAAAAAAAGGGCTATGAGCTGGCTTTTGTGCCGTTTTTAAGTCTTGGATTACTTATTACATACGCTTTTAAAGAGCAAATTTTAGAAATTTTAAGGTTTATTTATGAGTAGAGTGAATAGATATCTTTTGTTTAACTTCCTAGGGACTTTTGCATCGCTATTTAGTACGCTTTTTTTGATCATGTCGATCGTATTTTTCATCCAGATCGCGCGCATCACTTCTTACATTGAAATCAGTTTTGGCGAGCTTTTTAAACTCTACTCATTTATGCTTCCACGCGTACTACTTTTTGTCGTGCCTATCGCGTTTTTCGTCTCACTTGCGATGACGCTTTTTAGGCTATCGAAAGAGAATGAAAGTATCGTTATCTTTACGCTTGGTGGATCGCCAAATAAGATTGCTAAATTTTTCTTAATATTTTCAGCATTTTTAAGCACCGCTCTACTTGTCATCGCTACCATAATGATACCAATAGCCGCACAGCTAAATGCAAATTTTATTGATTATAAAAAGACTGTCGCAAAGCTAAATTTAAAGCCAACTCAGTTTGGACAAAAATTCTCCGACTGGATGGTCTATGTGGGTAGTGAAATGCAAGATAACAATGGCACTACCTATAAAGATATTGTGATGTTTAATCCTTACATTAAAGACTCCCAACGCTTAATCACTGCTAAAAACGCAAAGATCACTAATACAAATCAAAGCATCGAACTCTCTTTAGTAGATGGAAAATTGTATGACATAAAAGATGAAATTTATCATCAAAGTAACTTCAAATCCATGAAGATAAGGACTGTCCAAAGTGAAGAGATAAGCGATATAGGTAGTATAAAAGAGTACTGGGCGGAGGCAAATAGTAGTGAAAAAAGAAGAAAAGATCTTAGTACGTATGTACTTGTTGCACTATTTCCGCTTGCCAGTACACTTTTTGCTATAAGCTTTGGCATCGTTACTTATAGATATGAAAAGGGCATGGTTTATGTTGGGACATTTGGCGTTTTATTTGGGTATTTTACGCTCATAATGCTATTTTCATCAAAGCCGGCCATTGCCATTCCACTCATATTTTTCGTCTTTTTGTTAGCAGGAATTTTGCTTTTTAAAACCAAGATCATGCGAAGATACTAATGAAAATCCAACTAATTTATAGCTACGATGGCTCCAAATTCCAAGGCTCGCAAACTCAGCCGCATGAAAATGGCGTAGAAGATGAGCTTTCACGCGCTCTGGCTCACGTTGGAATATTTGAAAAAATAGTCTCTAGCTCACGTACAGATAAAAAAGTTCATGCGATTAATCAAAGCTCAAGCGTAATTTGTGGCGATCATTTTAGAAATTTAGAGCACTTAAAAGAGCTAATCAACCGCCATGCCCACCCAAATATTCATATAAAACGTATAAATTTAGCTGATGAAAATTTTCAAGCAAGATTTGATGCCGTAGCAAGGTCTTATAGATACATTATAGATCATGGAGAATTTGATGTTTTTAGCTCAAACTATAAAGTCTTTTTGCCAAAATTTGATATCAAAAAAGCAAATGAAATTTTATCTAATTTTGTTGGCGAGCATAATTTTAGCTCCTATATGAAAACAGGAAGTGATACAAAAAGCCCAGTGCGAGAAATTTTTAAGGCATTTTGTTATGAACACAAAAACCAAACTATCATCGTTTTTAAAGCAAATGGTTTTTTACGCGCTCAAGTGCGACTTATGGTTGCAAATCTACTTAAAGCTTTAAGCATAAAAAATGGTAGTGAGCTCATCAATGCTTCGCTTAATGGAGACCTTGCCTTAACTCGTATCCCAGCTCCAGCTGAAGGACTTTATTTAAATAGAGTTTTTTATAAATTTAATTAGGTTTTTAGAATATTCAATAGTAAGCTTACTTAAAATATTAAATAAAGAATCTTCTCAAGCCAGCAATACTCCCCCAACACCTAACCCTCCTTCAAATTTTTAACGCAGTAAATGATAAAGAAAAACTTTTTAAGATCCACTCTGACTCACCTAAAGCCTGCCCGCTCGGTAGCAAGATC
>NZ_POZU01000006.1:0-16464 GCF_002914005.1 Campylobacter concisus
CTATGAAGGCGAACCCAAAGAAAATGAAAAATTTGACCTAAATGAAGTTAGTGAAATTTATGAGCTAAAAAATATTTTTATCATTTTTTTAGAAGAAAAAATTCATCTAATAATCCCAAAAGATGAAGCTAGCTCAAAAATGATAAATGAGCTAGCTAAACTTTGCCATAAAGATATTTTGAAATTTGAAAATTTTAGTGCAAAGAGTGTGCTTAAATAGCGCTTATTATAAGCTTTTCAAAATCCTCTGCACTCATTGGCTTGCCCCAAAGATACCCTTGCACCTCATCGCATCCAAGCTCTCTTAAAATTTCAAGCTGGGTTTCATCTTCGACACCTTCAGCGATAGTCTTTAGCTCCACATTTTTAGCTAAAGCTATAACGCTTTTTACTACGTCTTTATCTATATCATTTTTAGCAATATTATCTATCAGCTCTTTAGCGATCTTTAGGCGACTCATAGGATATTTTTTGATGTAATTCATCGATGAAAAACCAGTACCAAAATCATCTATAGAGATGCAAATTCCTCTATTTGAAAGCTCAGATAACGCACTTTGCATCATCTCTTCGGCATTGACAAGGCTGGCCTCAGTGATCTCAACATCTACACAAGATGGATCGATGCCATATCTATCTATATAGCTTAAAAATTTAGATGCAAAATTTATATTATCAATCTGTTTTGGTGAGATATTTATGCCTATTTTTAGATTAGTATTATATTTCTCATTCCAAAAGGCCATTTGTTTTATAGCGTTTTTTGCTACCCATTTTCCTATCGCATTGATAATAGAGCTTTGTTCGGCTATTGGAATAAATTTTGATTGATCTACCGGACCTTTTATAGGAGAGTTCCACCTAACAAGAGCCTCTGCTCCTACTATTTTTTTACCTTCTATTAGATACTGGGGCTGAAATTTTAGCTCAAATTCTTCATCAAAGCTTATGCTATTTAGCAATATTTCTATGTAGTTTCTATCCTGAATAATGCTTTTTATATCACTATAAAAAACATACTTTTCAGATGCATCTTTTTTTGCTGCTTCTAGTGCTGCTTCTGATTGCATGATAAAATCATCAGCCAAAATTTCACTGGTTTGTGTCGAGCTAATCCCTATTTTCGCATCAAGTACAATTTTATAATCATCTATAACGATTGGCTCTGAAATAGCTTTTAGTAGATAATGTAAAAATCCCCTGCAATGCACATTTTCATTTTGTTTGATAACAACGATAAAGTCATCACCGCCAGATCTTGCAAATAAGGAATCGTTTGGTGGCAATATTGACTCAATATTTAAAGCAAACTTTGCTATTACATCATCGCCGATATAATGCCCGTACGAGTCATTTATCGCCTTAAAATGGTTTATATCAATACTATAAATATCTATCTTTTCGCCAAGCGCCTTTGACTTTATCATCTCTTCAAGCCTTGCGATAAAATACTGGCGATTTAGAGCATTTGTCAAATAATCATATTTACTGATCCTTTGTAGGTGCCTATTTGTCTCTTCAAGCTCTTTTACTTTACTTTCTATCTGATTATTTAATACTTTTTTGATATGTATTTCACGTTTAATTAAAATATCCATCTTTCTAACATTAGAAAATGTATAAGATAATGCCCCGTATGCAAGCAAAGTAACTAAAATAGAAAATAACCATGTCAAATTTATCTTCCAAGAGTACAAGATCATGATCGTCAAAAATGCGGCAAAAACAAATAGCTTTTGTATTAAAATTTTATCAAAATCGTTTCTGAGTGCCCTAAATTTTAGATTTGCCTCACCCTCTCTTAAATGAAGCGCAGCAACAAACAACATAAAAAATGAACTCTTAAATACAATGTCGTATCCAGAAAAGGATATTTCATCTATCCAAAAATCCATTGTAGTGGTAAAAATGTCATAAGTGCTTATTACAATAAGCGCTATCAAGCATAAAAGTATAGATAGTCTTCTTTTTGAAAATTTAAGTGAAAAAAACGCAACAAATGAAGTACAAAACATAAATAAATCTATGGCGATATAGCTTAGATTAAAAAAATCTTTTTGACTTAATACTTGAGTTAAATTTCTATCAAAAATCATAAACCACATAAAGCTAAAATATATTGCGAAAATAGAGACTGAGTCCACAAATACTTGCATTAAAAATAAATTTTTCAAATTTTTAATCAAAATGTAAAAAGCAGAAAATGCAAACATAAAATATGAGACCACGTATGAGATTTGTATAAAATTGACTTTAGAAAGAAATTGTTTAAGAAAATCAACCTTATCATATAGCATCCACATAGTGTCTGATGCTACCCAACAAGTAAGGCCTAGTAATATATATATCCAATATGTTTTTAAATTTCTTGTCTCTTTTAGCTTTAAAAAGATAAATAATGTGATCATAAAATCAAATAGGGTAGTAATTATGTCTTCATAAAAACCACTAGCAATAAAATAACTAACAACATATGCACAAAAAAGTACCGATATAAATAAAAAAGATGCTTGATTATCGTTGCTTATTTTACTTATCATGTTCTGTCTTTATCTATCTTTCTCTGCCTTTTTGGCTAAACTTTGCCACCTTTGCCACTCACCACTATCATCTACGTCGTTGCCGATAGCTTCGTATCTAGCGTAAAAATGCTCAACAAATTTCTTGCACTCTTCATCTTTTGGCAGATAGCTCTGCTCATCTTTTTGGCAAAATTTCTCTAAAAATGTGCTCGCATCATCTTTTTTAGCGTATGTTTGCGCTAGATCGTAGTAGTTTTCTAAGCAAATTTCTTTAAATTTAGCGTAAGCTTGCTCGCTCATATCTACGCTTAGCTTGCCGTCAAATTTAAGCACACCAGCCCTAAAAAGTAGGCTAAGATGTATGAGTCCCTCGCAGTAATACGCCCTCACCTCATCGACCTTTCGCCACGCGATAAGCCCAACAGCACGGGCGATTAGCTCATGAAAGACGGCCATTTTATACTCCACCTCTTCGTGTAAGAAGAAATTTACTAACCCACCAGTCGTCGCCTTATACTCTTCTATAAATTTAAAGACGCCACTTTTATTCATGCTCATCTCAGTATCAAGCCCGATAAAGAGGATGTGTCCAAACTCATGGCCGATCGTTGAAATTTCATATACTTTTTTCCAAATTTTTGGCTTTAGAAATAAAATTTCTCTACCAAAATCCAAAAATTCCTTGCTAAAAATTTCAGCCCCAAGCTTCATAAAAGGCTTTGCCTTTGCGCTTTCATAGACGTGATTTACAAAGGCAAAAATTTTCTTGCCACATTTTGCGCTAACACTCTCATCGTTTGGCACGACCTGAGCGCTAAAAAGCCCGTTTAGCTCCGCTGCGTAATAGATCATCGGCACGCTTATATAAAGCTGCGTTCTAGCGATATTTTCACTAACTGCCTTATTTGTCTCAGCGTTATCAAATTTTATCTTTTCGCAAACGCTTTTATAAGTTTTTGCCACTTTTTCTTTAAATTTAAGCTCATCAATACCCTCGCTATCAACAAGCCTAATGTCCCACTCAAGCGCAACTGCGTGCGTGTAGGCATCCTCGTAGTACTCTAGCGGATGGCCTGGCTGAAGCGCACCTTTTACATCCATCCACGCTATCTCAGCCTCTTGCCAAGCGTTTATCACCTTTGTATTATCTTCTTCACAAAAGGCATTTTGTAGCTTTTCAAGGTATTTGACATAAGATTTTTGCTCGTCATTTTTGGCTAAATTTCTTAAAATTTCAAGATTTTTAGCAAAGACGCTTTTAAGCTCTCTCACCTCATCTTTAAAAGCAAGTGCATAAGGCAAAAAGCTAAATTTCTCGCCTTCTTTTACTACCGCACCATACGTTCTATCAGCCCTTACGCCGTTAGCGTCACACTGAAATAAGCCGTTTTTAGTAATAAACTCATTTGCCTGGCTTAAATCTTTAAATTTAGCCTCAAACTCTTTGTTTGTAGTGTCGATAATACGATCCTGCCATGAAATTTGCCACGCATTTAGACTAAGCCCAAGTTCATGCATAGCCTTCACAAAAGCTTGATTAAACTGATCTAAAATTTTTTCTTCTTTGGCCTTTTCTAAAAGCTTGGCGTGCAGATTTTCATATAAATTTCTAACGTAACCATACATTAAATTTAGCACTCGTTTTTGCTCATCTTCGCCTAAATTTAGCTTTTTTAGCTCATTTTGAAGCGGATCTACTTTAAGATCTACTATCCTTCTTGCAAGAGCTAGTTTCTGGCTTGGTGTGCCAGAAAGACCACAAATTTTAACAGCTTCGTTTATGATATCATCGTCTAAATTTTTATAAATAGCATTTAACTTGTTTTTTTGCTCTTTTGTGAGTTCATTTAATCTTTTAAAATCGTTCATATTTTCATCCCCTGAAGTTACAAGATTTTAGCATAAAGCCTTAAAATTTGCTACAATCAACCAAAAATTTTAACATCTAAAAGGCAAAAAATGGATATTTTAAAGGATTTTGGTGAGCCACGTATCAAACAAGTTATGTTGCCAAAGGACACAAACTCTGCTGGAAATATTTTTGGTGGCTGGATAATGAGTCAGATCGACCTTGCAGGTGCACAAGCTGCAAGAGAAATTTCTCCCGAGCGCGTTGTGACGATTTCTATGAAAGAGATCATTTTCAAGCAACCTGTCTTTGTTGGCGATGTGCTAAGCTGCTACGCTAAAATCATCTCTGTTGGCAAAACATCGATAACAACGCAAATAGAAGTAACCGCTCTTAGGCTAAATCCGGGCGGATATAGAGAAACTATACACGTTACAAGCGCTACCGCAACTTACGTAAGCGTGACGAAAGATGGACTTAAAAAGCCAATCGATGAGAAGCTAAAACAACTTCATGGATTTTAAAAATTTGGTTGCGATTTATGCAACCAAATTGAAAAATTAATACTACTTTTAAAAATTATTGAAATTCTTAAACTAAAAGCAATATTTTTCAACTTCTTTAAATGCTTTGTGAAGTAAAATCAGGCCCTATACATTTTTTGGGAGAATCATGAAAAAGTCACGTTTAGGCCTTTTGCAAACACAAATTTTAGATATCCTAACTCAATCCGAGCTTGATAAATTTGAGTACAAAAACCTTCCAAAAACAAGCATCATCTACGCAGAAGAGATCAAAATCATCATTTTAAAAAGCGGCTGTGCAAAGCTTTCGTTTTTTGAAGATGGGGAAGAATTTATCCTTTATCATTTAGAAGCGAGCAATATCGCCGTGCTTGATGATAATTGCGCTTTTGAAATACTTGAAGATGCTGAAATTTATGCTATAAATTTAAACAAAATAGGTGAAATTTTATCAAATGCAAATGTCGCAGATGAAATTTTAAAAGCTGTGTTAAATGCAGTGATCGTGCAACGCCAGATCATAAAATCCATACTTTTTGAAGATGCAAAAGGCAGGATTGCAAATTTTTTGATCGAGCTTGCAAAGGAGCAAGATCTAAAACAAAATGGATATCACTACATATTTTTGCCATTTTCTCTAAAGGTGCTCTCAAGCTTTGTGGGGCTCAAACGCCAAAGTGCTTCAACTGCTTTTAATGAGCTTATAAAAGATGACATCATAAGAAAGATCACACCACACGAGTTTTTAATAATTGATTATGAAAAACTTGAAAGTTACACAAACTAAAAATCAAAAATTTTTATAATGGCTAGCAAAGAGTAGCCTTAGAGGATTAGTCTTTGCCAAAAAGCAAAGACTAAAAATTTTTAAGCTTTTTTCTTCATATCAAATTTATTTGCCATAAAGCCAACTAAACCAACAAAGAAAAGTCCGCCGCAGATATTACCAAGTGTAACTGGAACTAAGTTTTTACCGATGAAATTTCCCCAGTTTAAAACTTCTAGTTTTTCAGCCGTAATGCCATGTCCTAGAGCCGCAGCTGCAGCAGCGATATCTCCACCATTTGCTGCTATATAGTGAGCTTTTGAGATGATGGCTTCAGTGATTATAAACATATTTGCCACGCAGTGCTCCATTGAGCAAGCCACAAATGCGCCGATCATCCACATAATGGCAAAGAATTTACCAGATAGATTGCTCTCACTTGTCGCAGTCCAAATAGACATACAAACAAAGACGTTACAAAAAATTCCGCGGATAAATAGCTCATGAAATGGTGCTGTGATCTTGCCAATACCAGCTGGTATAAAGTGCTGCAAGATGTAGCCATCATACTTTAGTGGCAAGCCTGAGTAGTAGTACATATAAGCGATCAATGCGCCACCAACGAAGTTAAATATCCAAACGATAGCCCAGTATCCGATAGTCTTACCTAGTTTTAGCTTTCCTTCATATGCGCTAACGCCGCTTAAAACAGAGCTTGTAAAAAGATGTCCGCCATAAAAGACAACCATCATAAGACCACAGCTAAATGTGATACCGCCGATAAAATTTGAAAGACCAATAGACTGATTTTCAGCCATACCAACTGTCGAGTGAGCCCAAAAAATATCACCCATAGCAATAGCAGCTCCAGCCATGATAGCAAGAAAAATAATACTAGTAAGCGGCATATGAGCCTTATGCTCCATAGAGCTTGAGACCGCTTGAGCGGTTTCTGCCGGATTTAACATCACATTCTCCTTTTTATTTTCAATCTCGCAAATGAGCCAAACTCATCTTTGCGACCAAAGTTTAACACTTTGAAAAAGTACTAAAGACTAAGATTAACGCTTACTATCCAAAAAGTAAATTTTTAACTACTTTTCGCCTAAAATTTTACCTTTTATCTAGGATACGAACAAATTTTACCTTTAGTAACCAACTAGGCTAAATTTCTCCTTAGCTAAATTTAACCAACTAAATTTTTATCAATCTCTACAATTCTTAAAAAAGCTTTTCTAGCACTTTTTTTAGCCTGCTCACTTAGTCCTTCTTCAAAATTTAAGACATTTTCGAGCAAGACGCTAATGCCAAGAAAAAGCGTCTTTGGGCAAATTTTTCGCAAATAGCTTAAAAGCACTGGCGTTGGGAGATTGTGAGTTGAGTAGATGTAGTCTCTATCGTCACTTAGGTCAAAAAACTCTATCTTATCCTCATCAAAGCCGCTCATCGCATCGACTACTATCAAGATATCAGGTGAAAATTCTCTAATAGCTGAAAATTCATTCTCAGGCACATCTTGCCCAAAAAAAACCTTCCACTCTTTTAGCTCTTGCTCTACTATGCGACCTACTTCATTGCCCACATCATCATCGCCACGCATAGGATTACCGATGCAAAGGATGGCCTTTTTCATCAAAAGTCCTTCCTAAGCACGATATATCCCTCTTTTAAATTTGCCAAAATTTCTTTAAGCTTACACTCACAAAGCTGCGGCAAGAGTTTAGCGATATGCTCGGCAAAAATTTCAACTTCAAAATATTTGCTTAAATTTCCGATCTTAAATTTCACGTATTCGCCTGAGTTTTTGATCATCTCGTCAAATTCCTCATCGCTTAGCTCTAAAATTTTCTCGCTAAAGTCTATCGTGCCAACGCCATGTCCCACGCAAGTGGAGAAAATTTTTATCTCCTTTAGCTCGCGTGGAAGCTTGTCGTTGTCATCCATATGCCTTTTTGTAAGCTTATAAACTTGTATCATCTCTTACTCCAAACCTCACTATCAACGTCTATAGCAAAGCTTTTATCAGCTTTTGCATATTTTAGATAGACATCATTATGCAAAAGCCCCATGCACTCAGCATATCTAGGATCTTCCTCTTTTTTGATAGCTGTAAGCACAGCCTCTCTTGAAATGCTTGGGTCATGGACATCTTTTGAACATTTGATAGCACTCATATATTTTTCAAAAAGGATTCTACCAAAGATATAGCTCATTAGCCTTCTGCTTTCAGCTTGCAAGTCACGCTCGAATAAAATATCGCCTATGATCGACTTCTCAACTAAAGGTGGCAATGTGTTATCTTCTTCGTAGCTTTTTTTATGAAGCTTTTGATCGATGATACCAAGAGCCATGCCAAGACCGTAAATAATGCTTGCTGGGTGTGGGGGACAGCCTGGGATATAGACATCAACTGGGATTATCTTATCGATGCCGCCCCAAACACTATAAGCGTCGTGGAAAATTCCGCCACTGCTTCCGCACGCGCCAAGAGCAACTACGATCTTAGGATCTGGAGTCGCTTCATAAGCACGAAGGAGTGGATAATACATCTGTCTTGTTACAGGACCGGTGCAGAGCAAAATATCAGCGTGTCTCGGGTTTGCTACAAGCTTAAAACCAAAACGCTCAGGATCCCACATAGGTGTAATAGCTGCAAAAATTTCTATCTCACAGCCGTTACAGCTTCCGCAGTCGATCCTATAAACGCTAAAGCTTCTTTTGATATTTTTTAGATGCTCTAGCTTTGCAGTTAGATCATTTGCTGTTTTTATGTCCTCTGGGACTTGATATAGACTCATTTTATAGCCTCCTCAATGCCTTTTGTTAGCCTCTCAGCAGATTGATTTTTCTTGCACTCTGGGCAGATATAAAGGTAGTCTTTTGCCTCTTCAAGTCTGCCTGGGAGTAAATTTGCTGTGCCAAGCTTTTCAAGTGTGAAATTTATAAGCCTTTTTGGCGTAAATGGCTTGCCGCAGCATTTGCAAGTTTGCATCTCAAGCTCGCCCCTTTGTATAAGAGCACTCTTGTCAAATTTAACCGCAAGCTCAAAGCTATCACTTAGGCGAACGGCTCCAGTTGGGCAAACCTCATCGCAGCGTCCACAAAATATGCAGCGCCCACAGTCAAATTCCCAAACAAGCTTTGTTTGTTCCTCGTTCATCTTAAGCTCTATTGCATTACTAGGACAAGCGATACCGCAGGCTGCACAACCTATGCAAAGATCGTATGTATAGTTTGGCTGACCACGGAAATTTTCAGGAACAATATATGGCTCAAATGGATAGGCGTATGTCGCCTTTCCATATTTTTCTGTGATGTCAAATAACTTCATCATCTTAAATCCTTCTTACTAACCCCGCCATCTTGACAGAATTTTTTAAGGTCTTTTTCTGTTAAAATTTTACTCTTTTTAGTCCTTACATCGACTAATGTAACACGCTCAGTGCATGAGTAGCAAGGGTCAAGTGAGCAAACGATAAGCGCGGCGTCACTTATGTTGTTTCCTCTAAATTGATACCTTAGACTTGGCCAGTTGTTATATGTTGCTGCCCTGCATCTCCAGCGATATACTTTTTGAGCACTGCCTTGCATGATCCAGTGGACATTCTCGCCACGTGGTGCTTCATCATGACCAAGTGCAAAATTCTCAGGTTTGATCATAGTCACAGGATCGATCATGATCGGAGTTTGAGGCATTAGCTCAAAGCATTGGCGGATGATGTGGATAGAGCTTTTTAGCTCTTTATATCTAACCATCTCACGAGAAAAAACGTCGCAACCATGCTCAACTGCTACTTCAAATTCTATCTGTTTGAAAAAGTCATATGGGTGATCATAGCGGTTATCGCGTTTAAAGCCAGAGCCTCTCATATTTGGACCAACTGGGCTAAAGTCACGTGCTATTTGGCGGTCTAGGATGCCTACACCTTTCCAGCGCCCGATTTGGCGTTTATCCTCCATAACTGCGTCCCAAATTTCTGAAATTTGAACGTCAAGTTTATTTATAATCTCGATGCCTTTTTTGATCTCTTGGTTTGTCATGTCACGTCTTAAGCCGCCCATAACGACGTTGCCGTATGTTTTACGTCCGCCAGTTACAAGCTGAGCTAGCTCCATAGAGTACTCACGAACCCTAAAGATATGCATGAAAGCGTTGTAGTTACCAGTAACCTCACAAGCTAGACCGATATTTAAAAGGTGGCTATGAAGACGCTCGATCTCAAGACAGATGACACGTATAGCTTGGGCTCTTAGTGGAATTTCAAGCTTAATAGCTTTTTCTGCTGCCTCTATGCAAGCGATAGCGTGAGCATAACCACAAATTCCACAAACTCTCTCTGCAAGATAGCCCATTTGGTCATAGTTCATTCTATTTTCAGCTAACTTTTCCATACCGCGGTGTTGATAAAAGAGGCGGTAGTCAGCGTCGATGATCTCGTCGCCATCGCAGAAAAGTCTAAAGTGACCTGGCTCATCTGAAGTAATATGTAATGGTCCAAGTGGCACATCAACTACTGCATCACCTGTTGGAAACAAAAACTCAGAATCAGGCTCATCTCTGTGATCAACTGGATCAGGGCGGTAGCGATAATCCATCGCATCTTTTCTAAGTGGATGAAGTCCATCTGGCCAGTCATCACTTAAAACTAGACGCCTTTTATCAGGCAAACCTTCAGCTACAAGGCCAAACATATCATAAGCTTCTCTTTCGTACCAAACACAAGCTGGCACTAGCGGAGTAACAGATGGGAATGTCGGATCACTTCCTGGAATAAGCGTTTTAACAGTGATAAAGCACTTATCCTCGGCTGCAAAATCATCCGCCTCAGTCATCTTGCTACCTTCCATTGAGATAGCGTAGTAAAGCGCATAGCTGCCATTTATCTGGCGCTCGTCATTTGGTATCATAGTGCTTATAAAGCCGCCGATATCATAGTAAAGCGTTTTAACAGCCAGCGGAAGGTCGTTTCTATCGACTAAAACAGTGATCTGATCGTCTGCTTGACGAGTTACCTCTAAAATTTTTACTTTAGTTTTTAGGATTTCTACAAATTTATCGCCTCTCATTTTAAAGCTCCCATCATTATATTAACACCGTTATCTACTAGCGTATAAAAGCTATCTACGTGCCATACGCCAAAGATTATGATAAGGGCACAAAGTGCTATAAGAGGTAAATTCTCTAACAAACTCATCTCTTTATTATGAACAACCACACCTTTTGGCTCGCCAAAGCTTGCCATGTTAAAGTGCGCAAAGTCAGCTATGAAAATAACTGCAAGTGCAATAGCAAATAGCGCAACTGCGATGTATTGACCGCTTGTGATGGCTCCTACAAAGACGTTATACTCACTAACAAATATAGCAAATGCTGGAACACCAACTAGTGAGCAAACAGCCGCGCCAAACATTATAGTGGTGATCGGTGCGATCTTAACCATGCCACCCATCTTACTCATATCTTTGTGGCCATAAATTCTTGCGATATTACCTGTTGAGCAGAAAGCCAAAGCTTTTGTGAAGCTGTGAGCTAAGCAGTGGAATATCGCTGCAAATAGACCAAATTTACCGCCAACACCAAGTGCAAATGCGATAACACCCATGTGAACGATTGAGTGATATGCAAACATTCTTTTTACGTTGTGTTGTCTGATTAGGAAAAATCCCGCTACAAAAAGAGTGATAGTTCCTGAAACGATCATTATGCCCTCAACGAAGCTAAATCCAACTGCTTGAGCTGTGATAGCGTAGTATCTTAAGAGTGCTAGCATCGCACATTTTAAAAGTACGCCTGAAAGTAAGGCTGAGATAGGTGCTGGACCTTCAGCGTGAACGTCTGGTAGCCAAGTGTGAGTTGGAGCAAGACCAGCTTTTGTACCAAAACCAATTAGAGCAAATACAAAGATAAGTTTTGCTGCATCTGGGTTTAAATTTTTAGCATTTGCCATTATGCTTGAAAATAGCATAGAAGCTTCGCCATCTCCTAGAGTGCTAAATGTGGCTGAGTATAAAAGAACAGTCGCATAAAGTGCAAATGCTAGACCGATTGAGCAAAGAACGATGTATTTGTAACCACTCTCTGTTGATTTTTGATCTTTGTGGATAGCGACAAGAAACACTGAAGCAAGAGTTGTTGCCTCGATAGCAGCCCACATAAACGCAACGTTGTTGCAAATAACGCTTAAAGTCATTGTAAAGATAAATACATGGCTTAGTGCGTAGTATTTTTTAAGATCACTTAAGTGGATGTGTCCATCTTCAAGCTCCCATCTCATGTAGTGGATAGAGTAGAAATTTACTATAAATCCAGTTACTGCTATAAGTACCAAGAAAACACAGCCTAAGCTATCTAAAAACAAAAATTTATCAAAACTATAAAAAGTTCCGCTACTTAAGACTTTAAGAACATTGTTAAGTAAAGCCACCGATGTCGCAGCAGAAAACAAAACGTGAAGTCCGCTTAATACCGCATAATTTTTAGGACTCAAAAACAAGACCAAAGCACCAAGGAGCGGTAAGATAAGTATTAAAGCTAAACTATCCATCTCTAACCCCTTAAATTTGAAGCTTTAGAAGTATCTAAACTATCATAAGCTTTATAAAATCTAATCGCTAGAATGCTCATGATGATAACGGCAAATATCGCATCTGTTAAAATTCCAAGCTCGACTAATTCATGTGAGTTATAAGCCATTAGAGCAAGGCTTAGGTGGATACCATTTTCAAACAAGCAGTAAGCTAGAATTTGTTTTATAAATGAGTTTCTTAGCATGAAGCCAAAAATTCCCATCATAAAGACTGTTCCAGCTGCGATTAGCATGATCTCTTCTTTGATAAGAGAGAATTTTAAAAATATAGGGTGGATACTCATTGAAAGAGCTAGAGAAAATCCCATAGCAATAACAGGGCTTACAAAAAATCCACCAACTGGCTCATCTTCGCTAACTACGCCAAGTTTTTTGATAAGCCAGAATAAAATTCCTGGCACAAGTAAAACTTTGGTAAAAAAGGCAACGATCGCCCAAGTTTTGAGCTGCTCGGCGTTAAATTTCTCAGATAGCAAGAAAAATATGCTAACCAAAAGTAGTGTCTCAATCGCATAAGCGATGATTGAGAGTTTTAAGCTTCTAAGACCAAAAACCGCAAGCGAAGTTACGATCATGCAAATGGCTAAAATATCAAGTGTTTGCATCTCACACTCCTACTACATAAAGTGTTAGTGCAACAAACGAGATAGCAAGTGCACCAAGTGCATTTTTGCGTAAAGATGAAGTCATTTTAAAGCGTGGTCCAAAGTTGTCTATAAAGACAGCCGCTACGTAAAATACTCCAGTTTTTATCACAAAAACGATAATAGCTAAGAAAGGATTGCTAAAGTTCCATGGCTCAAATATAGTTAGGAAAAGTCCGATCATAGCAAACTGTTTTAATATAAGTGATGCTTGAACTAAACCAAGGTCGCTACCTGCGTACTCACCAAGCAAGCCTTCTTGAAGCTCTTGCTCAGCTTCAGCTACGTCAAATGGTTTTCTGCCAGTCTCAACGTACATGCACCATAAAAATGCGATAGAAGCTACGGCAAAGCTTGGGATTTGATATCCAATAACACCGGTTTTTACCATCTCTTGGATCTCAATTAAATTTGATGTTTTAGCTGCAAGCATTACTACGATTAGGCACATGATCATAACTGGCTCGACATATACGCCTAGCATTTGCTCCCTGCCGCCGCCTGTTGCTGCAAATGGGTTGCCGCTATCCATTGAAGCTGCACCAAATACAAATCTAAGCAACGCGCCAAGATAAAGGATCACAAATATATCTGAATACGCTCCAAAAACAGTATCTTTGCTATATGTTATAGGTATAGCAGCTAATACTGCAGCTGAAGTTGCAAAAAGGAAAAATGGAGCCCATCTAAATACCCAGTGAGAGCACTCAGGCACGGTTCTTCCTCTTCTAAAGAGTTTTATAATATCGCGATATGTTTGAAAGAAATCGCTACCTTGTTTTGATTGAAGTCTAGCTCTTAGTTTTCTTGCCATACCATCAAACAAAGGAGCTACCAAAACGATAACGACTACTTGAAATATCATTAAAAGTATAGTTTGCATTTTCGTCTCCTAAACTAAAAAGTAGCCCACAGCAAGTATGGCACAAAGATAAATTAGGATATAAAGCGTATAGATGTTTGTGTATCCGCTTTGAACGATGCCTAGTTTATCGGCAAATTTCATACACCATTTGATGACTGGCTCATAAAACATTCCCCACCAGATATCTTTTGGATGGTTGTGATATTCAACCGCGTCAAAATAATTTCTAGTAACGATCTTTTTATCAGCTCTAAATAGCCATTGCATGATCTTTCTAAGATCGCCTGTAAATGGACCACCTGTCATTTGCATACGTGAACTATATTTAAAGCCGCAAGCCCATGGATCAGTTTCGCGTGGTTTATCTCTATTTGCTTTCATAACAGCAAGGATGATAAATGGCAAAATCATGGTTGAGCAAAGAACCAAAGCAATTAGTGGAGTTGAGATCATACTGCCTATTGGTGAAGTTACGTTTATAACACCAAGACTGGCTTTATAGTCACTTATAGCGATAGAATTTACAGCTTGCATGATGTAATCAACTATGTAGTTTGCGCCAAGACCAAATCCAACGCAGCCTATCATTAGGATGATCATGCCAAGAACCATGCCTATTGGGCTCTCTTTAGCATTTTCCCAAATTTTTTGATCTCTTGGAGTACCTGCAAAGATAACAGCGTAAAGTTTGAGGTGCATACCGACCAAAACGCCAGTTAGTGCAAGAGCTACGACGCCAAGTGTAAATGCGTATCTAACTAATGTTCCTTCTCCCATCGCGCCTTGAAGCATACCTTGATATGTAAACCACTCTGAAACAAAGCCATTTACTGGAGGTAAAGCTGCGATACCCATGATACCTATAAACATACCAAGGCTTGTCCATGGCATCTTTTTAGCAAGACCACCAAGGATGTCCATGTTTTGTGTGTGAGTAGCATGGATAACTGAACCTGCACAAAGGAAAAGTAGGCCTTTAAATATAGCGTGGTTAACTACGTGATAGCAACCTGCTAGAAAACCTACTGCTGCAAGTGTTAAATTTCCAGCTGCCACACCATAAATTCCTGTGCCAAGACCTAGTAAAATAATGCCTATGTTCTCAACTGAGTGATAAGCAAGCAAGGCTTTGAAATCGTGTTGGCAAAGAGCGTATAAAACACCAAATAGTGAGCTAGCTGCACCAAGAGCGAGTATTGTAAGACCAAAATATGTGCTAAGTGGCAAGTAAAGTGTAAATTTAACTAGTGTAAATAGAGCAACTTTAATCATAACACCTGACATAAGGGCTGAAACGTTTGATGGTGCTGCTGGGTGAGCTTGTGGGAGCCAAACGTGAAATGGCCACATACCAGCTTTACTACCAAATCCAACCAAAAATAGTGCAAATACAGCAGCAGAAGCACCAAATGGCATCTTAACACCCATAAACGCGCTAAAGTCAAAGCTTCCTGCGTAGTAAGCTGTGATAAGCAAGCCACAGGTGATACAAAATGCACCAATTTGTGCGATGCCAAGATATACCATAACTGCTTTAAGTGTATTTTTGCCATCATTGACAATGATAAGAAATGATGAGATAAGAGTCATAAGCTCCCATAAAACAACAAAGCAAAATACATTATCAGCGCTGATTACTAGAAGCATTGAAAGGATGAATGTATTAAACAAACATGCAAACACGCCAACATTTGCTTTTTTGATGTACTCATCTGCATAGCTCATACCATAAACGCTACTTGCAAATCCTATGAAAACAACGACAAAGCTGAAGAAATTTCCAAGTGGATTTAGAGCAAATTTTGGCGAATACAAAAAGCCATCCGCAAGAGCGAAGCTATCGCTTACTCCCATATTTGCAACAAAGTGACACATCGCATAAAAGCAGCTTAAAGCGCTTAGTCCAAAACCAACCTTTACAGCGGCCTTTGGAGCACAATAAAGCAAGATGCTAACGACGGCACTTACAAGAAATAGCATATAAACCGTAGTCATCTTATGCTCCTTGTCCGTTTAAAATTTTAGTAGCAAATTTATTCGCTGCTTCATAGTCTATCCTCTTGCCAAGTTTATGTTTGCCCTCTTCTGGATCAATCATAACAAGAGCACTAGTTGGACAGACATCAACGCAAGCTGGTCCATTTTCACGACCAAAGCACATATCGCATTTAACAGCGATATTTTTTGCACCTGATTGTGACTCTATCTCAAGGTTGTACTTTGGCTCGATAGCGTAATTTACTGAAGGCATAAGCTCTGCACTTGAGCTTATCGCACCGTAAGGACAAGCGATCGTGCACATCTTACAGCCTATACAAATTTCCTCGTGAAGCTCGATGCAATTATCATTAAATCGCAATGCCCCAGTTGGACACACATTCGCACAAGGGCCATCGTCGCATTGTCTGCACTGAGTTGGCATAACGCCAGTAGCTTCTCTTAGCACACTTAGCCTTGCACGTGACAGCTTGCCGCGTTCATAAGCGCTCTTAAAACATGCAGCCATGCAGGTTGCACATCCTATACAGCGTTTATAATCAGCAATCACAAATTTATGTTTTTTCATAAATTCCTCCCATTAAACAAGGCTAAACTGCCCTGCTCACTTTTAAAGTGATGGTTAGTCACCAAAATAGAGATAGTTAAATTTTTATTTAACATCTCAAACGCTCCTTCCTAATTTTTGTAATAATTTTATAACTTACAA
>NZ_POZU01000007.1:0-74273 GCF_002914005.1 Campylobacter concisus
ATTTAAACTCTCTCTTGCAGCAAGCATAGCAGTTTGTGCAAATGGGGCAGAGAGCGTATTAAGTGGTGTTGAGGTAACAAGTAGTAGTGGCGGATACGGCGTTGATGACATCAAAATTTCAACTAGAAACGCTGGTCTGGTAAAAGATGTGATGAGAGATATTCCTGGTGTTTATGTTGGTGGCACAAACGGCATGAATCAAAAAATTTACATGAGGGGCGTGAGCGACCGCGGTCTAAATATAACGATAGACGGCGCAAAACAAAACGGAAATACATTTCACCACAATGCTGACTTACTAATCGATCCAGATCTTATAAAAGCCGTTGATGTCGAAGTTGGCTCAAAATCAGTCGTAAATGGCTCAGGCGCACTTGGTGGTTCGGTCGCCTTTAAAACAGTAGATGCAAAAGATTTGCTAGAAAGCGGCGAGATTATTGGAGCTAAAATCCGCTCAGGGTATGCTTCAAATAGCAGCGAATTTTCTCAAGGTCTTATGCTCTTTACAGCCCCAGTTGAAGGGCTTGACTTTATAGCTGCTATTAATCACAAAGGCTATGACTACGGCAAAAGTGGCAACAAAAAAAAGATAGGAGGCGATGGAAACGACCTTAGCTATCTTTTAAAGCTTGGCTATAGCTTCCTTGATGCGCATAAAATTTCTATCTCAAGAGAGCATAATGAATTTAAGGGCATTTATCCTTTAAGAGCAGAATTTGGTAGTTCGCATGCAAATGATGACCACCGCAAATACGAGCGCGATACGACAACGCTAAAATACGAATACAAGCCTAGTAATCTTTTGAATTTAGAGGTAACGGCATATAATACCGAGCATAAAAAAGATGATCCGGTCTTAAAAATTTTAGGCGTAAAGACAAACGGCATAAATGCAAAGGCTAAGAGTATAGTCGAGACCGGCGCTTTGACGCAGACGCTTAGATACGGCGCTGAGTTTTACCAAAGTAAAAATTTTAACAAGCCAAATAATCACTATCCTGAAAAGGTAAATAACTACTCAATCTATGCGGAAGATGCGCTAAATTTTAGCTCGCTAACCATCACACCAGGCATCAGATACACCCATCACGAGCTAAAAAGCTACGACGGCAGAGCTGGAAATGTAAAGAGCTACACCTATAAATTTAATGAATTTACCCCAGCGCTTGCGCTTGATTATGAGATCATTAAAGGGCTTAATGCATTTGCAAGCTATGCAAGAGTCTTTAGAGGGCCTGATGTCATGGAGTCGATGATGGCAAGTGGAAGCAGCAGGGGCAGAGCCTTAAATTGGTCGGCAAATAAGGATCTAAAAGCGACAACTGGTAATAGCTACGAAACTGGTCTTAAATATCATGGCGACATAAATGAAGTTAGCTCATATAGCCTCTCTGCAAAATATTTCATGACAAAATATAAAAATTTAATAGTTGATAACAACGCAGCAGGTGGAGGTGTAAATCAAACTTTAGTTAGGATAAACGCTGGTGGCGCTGATATAAGCGGCGTTGAGCTACTTGCAAGGCTAAATTTAGACGCACTAAGCCTAGCTGCTAGCTACACTCATCAAAATGTAAAATATAAAGATAGAGTAGCAAACCCAGCAAGGGGCGGATACTACACCTCAAACGTTATCGGCTACCGAGATCAGGGCGATAAATACACATTTAACGCAGAGTATGCATTTTCTAGCATTGATACGCTAGTAGGCTACAACCTAATCTACTTTGCATCAAAAAATACCATCTCGGCTGGTAATGACGAAAGTGTGAATATACCAAGCTACGCAGTTAGCGATATCTACGCTACCTATTCACCAAGCAGCGGTAAATTTAAAGGCCTTGAGATAAACGCTGGAATTTACAACCTCTTTAACAAAGCTTATACTTCACAATCTCAAAGATTGGCTACATATACAGGCGACTCAAATTTCATAGACTGGGAACCAGGTAGAAATTTCAAGGTGAACGTATCTTATAAATTCTAACTTCAAGGCAAGGTGAGAACCTTGCCAAATTTCTCTTTTATATAAAAATTCTAGCTTTTTTCACTATGCTGTTTGTTTTAAAATTAATATAGTATCATTTTGGCGACTAAACTTTTTTGGGAGAAAAAATGAGGCAGAAGCACTTTGAAGTGGTAATTGTCGGAGCAGGCATTAGTGGGACGGCGCTCTTTTATGAGTTGGCTGCATTTAGCGACATAAAAAAAGTCGCACTTTTAGAAAAATATGACGGCGTAGCTACTCTAAATTCAAACGGCAAAGGCAACTCACAAACCATTCATTGTGGCGATATCGAGACAAACTACACACTAGAAAAAGCAAAAAAAGTCTCTCGTGTGGCAAATATGCCAGTAAAATATGCTCTAAAATACAATCTTGATGGCAAGTATATGTTCGCTCATCAAAAGATGGCACTAGCTATCGGAGATGCTGAAGTAGAGCGCATGAAAGAGAGATATGAGAGTTTTAGAGAACTTTTTCCTTACCTTGAAATTTATGACAAAGAGAAGTTAAAACAAATCGAGCCAAACGTCGTTTTTGACGCAAATGGCAATGAAAGGTCAGAAAACATCATCGCCATAGGCACGCAAAATGGGCAGTTTACGACAATGGACTTTGGTGGCTTAGCAAACTCACTTGTGCAAAATGCCATAAATTTAGGCGCAGATGGCTATGAGATCAGTCTAAACTCAGAAGTGACTGATATAAAAAAGGCGGGTGATACATTTCACATAAAGATAAATGATGGTGAGGTGATCACTGCAAACTACGTCGTAGTAGATGCTGGAGGACACTCGCTATTTTTGGCTCACAAGATGGGTTATGGGCTTCATCTTAGCACATTGCCCGTTGCTGGAAGCTTTTATTTCGCAAAAAAACGCTTACTAAACGGCAAAGTTTATATGGTGCAAAACGATAAGCTGCCATTTGCCGCGCTTCATGGCGATCCAGACATCCTAGCTAACGGCAACACTCGCTTTGGACCAACAGCCCTAGTCATACCAAAACTAGAGAGATATCACGGCTGTTCAAGCTTTTTTGACTTTTGTAAATGCCTAAAATTTGATAAAAATGTCTTTGAAGTCTTTACAAATCTTTTAAAAGATAGCGACATCAGATCTTATATTTTAAGAAATTTCTTATTTGAAGTGCCATTTATCAATAAAAAAGAATTTGTAAAAGATGCTAGAAAGATCGTACCAAGCCTAAGTGAAAACGATCTGAGCTATGCTGTAAATTTTGGCGGCGTAAGGCCACAAGTTATCGACCGTAATAAAAAGTGCCTTGAGCTTGGCGAGGGCAAGATAAGCACAGGCGAGGGCATAAGTTTTAATATGACTCCAAGTCCTGGGGCTACGAGTTGCTTTGAAATAGCAAGAACTGATATGATCGAAGCCTGTAAATTTTTAGGTAAAAATTTTAACGAAGAGAAATTTAACGCTGAGTTTTTTGGATAAAAATGGGAGTGTTTGATATTTTTAAAAAGGGTGCGGATATGCCAAAAACAGCGCAACAAAGAAAAGATGAGAGTATAAAAATTTTAAAAAAAGAGGGCGTGGCTGTGCTTGAGAGTCTGCCGCTAAGGTATGACAATAGCGAGGTTGTGCCAAGAAGCATTGATGAGATCATTGCTCGTGCGGTTTGCTCATTTACAGCGATCATGTGTGCTTGTACGATTCGTGATGAAGGCTCTTTGGGCGAAGAAAATATGGCGTGGGCAAAGAGCTTTTTAGGTGATGCCTACGAGGGGCTAAGCGTAAAAGAAAAAGAGGTCGTAGAGGGCAGGGCTGATATAAATTTGGCCGTAAATATGGGCTGGAAGTATGAGTCGCTTTGGATCTTGCTTTGGGCGCTTGGCATAGCTAAAGATATCGGAGAGATGGATAAAATTTGCGACTGTGAGTTTGTGATGGATGTCTTTAGAGAGGGCGGGCTAAAAAACCGCTCAAAACTACGCAGTTTGGATGAAATTTTAAGCAAACTTGACCTAGTTTATCGCTATCACTGGGCGTGTGTGGACGCAAGGATAAATGGCAAAAAGGTTGCTGGGCTTGACGAAGAGGTCGTTATGGAAAGACGTGCAGGGCTTGAGTGGTTATGTTGCAAAGGTTGGGAGAATGACGATTTAAGAGCTGAATTTAACGCTTGGGATTACCCTGATCTAAATACGTAAATTTACATTTTTGCACTAAAATAAGCCAAAAATGAAAGGAAAAATATGAAAATTTTAGTAACTGGAACAGCTGGATTTATAGGATTTCACTTGGCAAATGCACTCATAAAAAGAGGCGATGAGGTTGTTGGGTATGACGTTATAAATGACTACTATGATGTAAATTTAAAGCTCGAGCGCCTAAAAACGGCTGGCTTTGAGACTAGTGAGATAGAGTATGGCAAGCTTATCACCTCAAAAACGCATCCAAATTTAAAATTTATAAAAGCAGACCTCGCTGATGAAAAGACTATGAAAGAGCTTTTTACTAAAGAAAAATTTGACGTAGTGGTAAATTTAGCCGCACAAGCTGGCGTTCGCTACTCGCTCATAAACCCAAAAGCTTATATAGACAGCAACATCACGGGCTTTGTGAATATCCTCGAGTGCTGCCGCCACAATGAGATCAAAAATTTAGTCTATGCAAGCTCTAGCTCGGTTTATGGCCTAAATGAGAACATGCCATTTTCTACGCACGAGGCGGTAAATCACCCTATAAGCCTCTACGCAGCGACTAAAAAGAGCAACGAGATGATGGCGCACACTTATAGCCATCTATTTAACGTGCCAACAACTGGACTTCGCTTTTTTACAGTGTATGGACCATGGGGACGTCCTGATATGGCACTATTTTTATTTGTTGATGCAGCGCTTAAAGATAAAACTATTGATGTCTTTAACTACGGCAAGATGAAGCGCGACTTTACCTACGTGGACGACATCGTAAAGGGCATCATTAAGTGCATCGACAACCCTGCTAAGCCTAATCCAAACTGGGACGCAAAGCACCCAGACCCTGCTACTTCAAAAGCTCCTTTTAAGGTCTATAATATCGGTAACAACAGCCCAGTCGAGCTCATGGACTATATCAAGGCGGTTGAGATAAAGATCGGCCGCGAGATCAAGAAAAATTTCCTCCCACTTCAAGCAGGCGACGTACCAGCGACATTTGCTGATGTGAGCGATTTGGTGGCTGACTTTGACTACAAGCCAAATACAAAAGTAAACGACGGCGTGGCTAAATTTGTCGAGTGGTACTGCGCGTTTTACGGAGTTAAGATTTAAGGGACGCAGATGAGGCGATGCGAATGGGCAAAAGGCGAGCTTGATATAGCTTACCACGATAACGAGTGGGGCAAAGTCGTAAAAGATGATAGAAAATTTTTTGAAATGATAGTTCTGGAAGGATTTCAGGCGGGACTTTCGTGGCATGGGGTACTTCAAAAAAGAGAGGCTATGAGAGAGGCGTTTGATGGCTTTGATCCAGAGAAGATCAAGCATTACGGCGAGGCTGAGATAGCTAAATTTATGCAAAATGAGAGATTGATTCGCAACAGATTAAAACTAAAATCACTCTCTGCAAATGCCATTGCATTTTTATCCGTAACGCAAGAATTTGGTAGTTTTTATGACTATTTGTGGGGATATTTGTTAAGAAAATTTGACCCAAAATTTGACGGCAAGCAGATCATAAATCACTATCAAGATATCAAACAAGTACCAGCCACTACGCCAATGTCTGACTTTGTGGCAAAGGAGCTAAAAAAGCGAGGGTTTAAATTTCTAGGCTCTGTTAGCACCTATGCATTTTTGCAAAGCGTGGGCGTTGTAGACGATCATCTGGATTATTGCTTTTGCAAGGCAAAAGCTTGATTAGAATATTTTTTGCGGTTTTACTCCTTTTAAATTTTGCATTTTCTCTTGACCTGCTGCGACTTAGCGAGTATAAAGATCAAAATGTCAGTGGCTGGCTAGCTAGCGAGAAGCTTGATGGCGTGCGTGCCTACTGGGACGGAGAGAATTTACTCTCAAGACAGGGCAAAAAGCTAAATGCACCGCTAAGTTTTACTAAAAATTTCCCAAAATTTGCGCTCGATGGCGAGCTTTATGCTAAAGAGCTTAAGTTTGAAGAAATTCAAGCAACAGTGATGGATAAGTTGCCAGATGAAAAGGCGTGGAAAAGGCTTAAATTTCACGTTTTTGACGTGCCAGAGGCAAGTGGTGGCTTGCTTGACCGTCTTGAAGTTTTGGCTAAATTTCTAAAAAATGAGCCAAATCACAATTTAATCATCATAAAACAGATAAAAATGCGAGATAACGCCCAGTTTTTGAAATTTACTGAAAGTATCATCGCAAAAGGCGGAGAGGGAGCAGTCGTACGTGAGCCAAATTCACCGTACGAGCGAAAACGAAGTAAAAATGCACTGAAATTTAAAAAATTTAAAGATGCCGAATGCGAGGTGGTTTCCATAAATAAAGGTCGCGGCAAATACGCAAAATTTGCTGGCTCGCTTACCTGCAAAGCGCTTGGCGGCAAAGATGACGAAGAAAAAGCTGGCGAGCCAAAATCTGGCACTATCTTTAAAATAGGCTCAGGACTAAGCGATGAAAAGCGCCAAAATCCCCCAGAAATAGGCTCTATCATCACATATAAATTTCAAAATTTAACAGCCAAAGGCAAGCCAAGATTTCCAATATTTTTAAGGGTTAGAGAAGATTAAAATTTATTCAAAAGCCTTGCTTTACTTTTGCTTTACCCTATTTTTGATAAAATTAACCACTTTTTACGAAAGGCTTAAACTTGAAAATTTTAGTAACAGGTGGTGCTGGATACATCGGCAGCCACGTAGTAAAAGCACTTTTAAAGCAAGGCAATGATGAGATAACCATCATCGATAATCTCTGCAAGGGCTCACAAAAAGCACTTGAGGCGCTCCAAAAAATCGGAAAATTCAAATTTATAAATGCAAATTTAGAAGATGATCTAAATGAAATTTTTGCAAATGGCAAATTTGATGCGATCATCCATTTTGCAGCGTTTATCGAGGTCTTTGAGAGTATGAGTGAGCCACTAAAATACTATCTAAACAACACCGCAAACGTCGCAAGAGTACTAAAATATGCTAAAACTTACAATGTAAATAAATTTATATTTAGCTCAACTGCCGCAGTTTACGGCGAGCCAGACGTGGCAGAAGTTAGCGAAACAACGCCTACAAATCCGATAAATCCATACGGCAGAAGCAAACTCATGAGTGAGCAGATCATCAAAGACTACGCCGCGTCAAATAAAAATTTCAAATTTGCAATACTTCGCTACTTTAACGTCGCAGGCGCGGACGAAGAGGGGCTTATCGGTCAAAACTATCCAAACGCCACGCATCTTATAAAGGTGGCTGTGCAAACTATACTTGGCAAGCGTGAGAGCATGGGTATCTTTGGCGATGACTACGCGACAAAAGATGGCACATGCGTTAGAGATTACATTCACGTTAGCGACCTAGCAGACGCGCACATAAGCGCACTTGAATATATCGGCCAAAATGGCAGTGAAACCTTTAACGTAGGATATGGCAGAGGATTTAGCGTAAAAGAGGTGATCGAAACCGCAAAAAAGGTAAGTGGGGTAAATTTTAAGGTGCTAAACGCGCCAAGAAGGGACGGCGACCCAGCTATCCTTATCTCAAACGCAAGCAAACTGCGCTCGCTAACAAGCTGGAAGCCAAAAAGAGATGACCTAGCGCTCATCATAAAAACCGCCCTTGAGTGGGAAAAGAAAATTTAGGGAAAAATATGAAAATAGCAGTAATTGGAACCGGATATGTTGGGCTAGTAAGTGGTGCATGCTTTGCTAAGATGGGTAACAGCGTGATCTGCGTTGATGTTGATAGTAAAAAGATCGAAGCACTAAAAAACGGCGTCGTGCCGATATATGAGCCAGGGCTTGCTGATATCGTGAGTGAGTGCTACAAAAATGGCTCGCTTAAATTTAGCACGCAGATAACCGAGGCGCTAGAGCATGCAGATGTGCTATTTATCGCAGTTGGCACGCCTATGGGCGCTGATGGACAGGCGGATTTAAAATACGTCCTTTCAGTTGCAAAATCTATCGGAGAAAATTTAAGTAAACCACTAATCGTAGTCGATAAATCAACCGTTCCAGTGGGCACTGGAGCTAAGGTGCATGAGGTGATCGAGAGTGAACTTAAAAAGAGAAATGCAAAGGTTAAATTTGAAGTAGTCTCAAACCCAGAGTTTTTAAAAGAGGGCGCGGCGGTTGAGGACTTTTTAAAGCCTGATCGCGTAGTTATCGGGGCTAGCAGCGAGTGGGGCTTTAGCGTTATGAGAGAGCTTTATGAGCCATTTATGAAAAATCACGACAGACTCATTTGCATGGACGTAAAGTCAGCCGAGATGACAAAATACGCTGCAAATTCGATGCTAGCAACCAAAATAAGCTTTATAAACGAGATAGCAAATATCTGCGAACGTGTGGGCGCTGATGTAAATTTAGTAAGAAAGGGCATCGGCAGCGACTCAAGGATCGGATATAGCTTCATCTATCCAGGCTGCGGATATGGCGGCAGCTGCTTTCCAAAAGACGTCGAAGCACTCATCTACACAGCTAGACAAAATGGCTTTGAGCCAGAGCTTTTAAATGCAGTCGAGTCAAGAAATAAGGCTCAAAAAAGAGTACTGTTTGATAAAATTTATAACTTCTTTGGCGGCGATCTAAAGGGCAAGACGATCGCGCTTTGGGGGCTTGCATTTAAGCCAAATACCGATGATATGAGAGAGGCTAGCTCGCTAACTTTGATAAAGCTTTTAGACGAAGCTGGCGCAAAAGTGGTCGCTTATGATCCAAAATCAAGCGAGGAAGCTAAAAAATATATACCAAATTTAGATGTAAAATATACTAAAAATAAGTACGATGCGCTTGATAACGCTGATGCTATGGTACTTGTAACCGAGTGGAGTGAGTTTAGATCGCCTGATTTTATGGAGATCAAAGAGAGGCTAAAAAATGCTGTCATATTTGATGGGCGCAACCAATACAACGCTAAAATTTTAGCTGAGCATGGATTTAAGTATTTTCAAATCGGAGTAAAGGCATGAGAAAATTTTTACTTTTTATCGCAGCTTGCGTGCTTCCCTTTGCACTTTTGGCAAGCGAAAATGCGCCAAAAACCGAGGAAAATATCTTTGAGCTACCCATCTCAAAGATGCCGCCTGATTATTTTAAATACGAAGTCGCTTTTTTTAAAGAGATAGAAATCGACTGCAACTTCGCCTTTTTACTCGGCGGAAAGCTCGAAGAAAAAGAGGACGCGCGCGGGATTTATTACGAATTTAGTGGCGGAGATGAGCTAGCGCAAACGATGATGTTATGCAAGGACGGAAAGAAAAAGAGGCGGGTTTATTATGAGCTCACTAAAATTTTACCAAGCGTTAGCCCTATTAGGATCATAACTCCAAAAGGTGTAAGTGCGGAAATAAGAATGTATGAACGCGTAAAAAAGATAGAAGCAAAAAAGAAAGGAAAAAGTAAATGAAAATAGCAGTAGTAGGACTAGGATATGTGGGACTTCCACTTGCAGCAGCTTTTAGCGAGAAGTACGAAGTAGTGGGCTTTGATGTAAATGCAAAGCGTATAGAAGAGCTTAAAAATGGCTACGATAGAACGCTTGAACTTAGTAATGAACAGATGAAAAAAGCTATCGATAATGGCATGAAATTTAGCCTAAATTTAGAAGACATTAGAGATTGCAACTTCTTTATCGTAACCGTTCCAACTCCGATAGATAAGAACAAGCGCCCTGATCTAACTCCAGTCGTAAAAGCAACCGAGAGCGTGGCAAAAGTGCTTAAAAAAGGCGACATCGTTGTCTATGAAAGCACCGTTTATCCAGGCGTTACAGAAGAAATTTGCGTGCCACTTCTTGAAAAAAGTGGGCTTAAATTTAACAAAGACTTCTTCTGCGGCTACTCACCAGAGCGCATAAACCCGGGTGATAAAGAACACACAGTGACAAAGATCAAAAAAATCACAAGTGGCTCAACCCCAGAGATCGCTGATAAGGTCGATGAAATTTATCGCTCAATCATCACAGCTGGCACTCATAAGGCCTCAAGTATCAAAGTAGCCGAGGCTGCAAAGGTCATTGAAAACACACAGCGTGATATAAACATCGCCTTTATAAACGAGCTTGCGATGCTTTTTGAAAAGCTTCATATCAACACTATTGACGTACTTGAAGCTGCTGGTACGAAGTGGAATTTCTTAAATTTCCGCCCAGGTCTAGTTGGTGGTCACTGCATCGGTGTAGATCCATACTATCTCACTCACAAAGCTCAAGAGGTAGGCTACAACCCTGAAATGATCCTAGCAGGCCGCCGTATCAACGACGATATGGGCAGATACGCAGCTGATCAGGTTATAAAACTAATGATAAGAAAAGGTGTGCTTATCAACAAAGCGCGCGTGCTTGTTCTTGGTATGACATTTAAAGAAAACTGCCCAGATATAAGAAATTCTCGCGTTATAGACGTAGTTGATGAGTTAAAAGACTTTGGCTGCAAGGTTGATGTGACCGATCCTTGGGCTGATAGCGCTGAGGTAAAACACGAGTACGGCTTTGATCTAGTAAAAGAATATAACCTAGATGACTACGACTGCATCGTGATCGCCGTAGCTCACAATGAGTTTAAAAAGCTAAATTTAAAAG
Source organism: Campylobacter concisus (assembly GCF_002914005.1). Lineage (GTDB taxonomy): Bacteria > Campylobacterota > Campylobacteria > Campylobacterales > Campylobacteraceae > Campylobacter_A > Campylobacter_A concisus_N. Next base: position 10,724 of record NZ_POZU01000007.1, read on the forward strand.
GCCATTTAGTTTACGATATAAAAAATATCTACCCAGAGGCTGACGCTAGGCTGTAAGGAATTTAGTGCACAAAGTAAGCGTAAATTGTAAAATTTTACTTATATTTCTGGCTGCTTATCTGTTTGGATTTGCGGCTAGGATGCTTTGGGTATTGTGGGCAAAGGATATGCCAGAGTTTTACTTTAATGGCGAGTTTATGCTTACGACAAATGACTCATACTACTACGCAGAAGGTGCTAGAGATATGCTGGCTGGCTTTCATCAGCAAAATGACTTTAGCCCCTTTAATCACCCAATCTCAACTATAGTTTTTTATATTTGCAAAATTTTTCCTTTTAAGATCGAAAACGTGATGTTTTACATGAGCGCCTTTTTAGCTCCTCTTATCACACTTCCAGTCATTTTAATATCAAATGAGCTTAAGGCGCTAAAAGCTGGGGTTGTGGCAGCGTTTATGAGTGTTATCTTGCCAAGCTATCTTTCAAGGACATCGCCTGGATATTTTGATAGTGACATGTTAAATGTCACATTTGCGCTTTTTATCATCTATTTTTTGATCAGGCTTTTGAACGCAAATGAACAAAAATTTATCGTTTTGCCTGGAGTTTTTGTATCGCTTTATCTTTGGTGGTATCAAAGCTCATATGCACTTATTTTAAGTATTTTCTTTATGTTTTTACTATATACGCTAGTTTTTATGCGAGATAGATTGCAAAATTATCAAGCGATATTTTTTATGTTTATAAGCATCGTAAGCTCAAATGTTTTTACTAAAGATCCACTAATAGCAAATAAAATTTTGATTTTTAATTTAGTGGTTATTGCTTTATTTTTCTCTCTTTTTTGTAAATATAAAAATTTACTCTCAGCTAGAAATTTAGCCATTTTTCTTACTTTAATGCTAGCTATTTTTATCTATTTTGGTGGTTTTGATTTCATTACTTCAAAAATTGGTATTTATGTTTTTAAAGGCAATGAAATTCTTAGCGATAAATTTTACTTTATAAATGAGCATAATTTCATCAGCGAAGTAAAAAGTGCTAGTCCTTTGTATTTTATCTATTTTATGTCGGGAAATATTCTTATACTGCTGGCAGCTATTATTGGATACTTGCTGCTTTGCTTTAAATTTCGTCCATTTTTACTTACTTTGCCAATGCTTGGACTAGGACTCCTCTCTTTTTTTAGCGGAGTTAGATTTGTTATGTACGTAACACCACTTGTTGCGCTTGGTTTTGGGTATTTTTTGTATTTTTTTTTAAATTTATTTGATCTTAGAAATTCTATTAAAAATTTATCACTTTTGGTTTTTGTCGTAGCCGCTCTTACTATAAATTTAGATTTTGCTTATTCATATAGGCCAAAGACTGTAATTAGCCGTGATGAAGCAGTAGCGCTTGATGGGCTCAAAAAGGTCACAAAGCGCGATGATTATGTATTTTCATGGTGGGATTACGGATATGCTATAAGGTATTTTGCTGATGTTATGACTTTGAACGATCCTGGCAGACAAGGTGGCGAAAATAATTATTTTGTTAGCCTTGCTTTGAGAAAAGATGAGGTATTTTCGGCTAGACTTGCAAGAGTGGCAGTTGCGTATAATGACATCTCGCTTGAGCAAAATGTAAGGCCAATAGATAAAATTTTAAAAGACTACAACACAAGCGATATAAATACTTTTTTGAGTCAGCTTGAAAGCGAAAATTTCACTCTGCCAGCTGCAAAAAAAGAGGTTTTTTACTATCTTGTGCCAAATATGATTGACATCGCACCAAATATCTTTAGATATAGCTATATCGACATTACAACTGGTAAAAGGCAAAAAGAGGATTTTTATCATGTTAGTGCATTAAATGGCGTTAGCGAAGCTGGTATCGACCTTGGAGACGGCTATACTTTGCCTACAAATGATCAAAAAATTATCATGCATAACGGTGAGAAAATAGCCGTAAAATCATTTTATAAAGTAAAAGGATCTGGAAAAGATTTACGAATAGATGAAAAAATTGTAGATGAAAATGCTAAAATTTATGTCATTTTTTTGGAAGATTATGCGCGGATATTATTGCTTGATGAAAATGTTTTTAACTCATCTTTTGTACAGCTTTTTATATTTGAGCGAGCTGATGAGCGATACTTTGAGCCATTTGTCATCTCAAGTGGCGTAAAAATTTACAGGTTAAAAATCTAATGCTAATCAATCTAATAAGCTCAATCGTTGTTTTTGTCGTATCAATGGGCATAAATTTCTTTCTTACGCCATTTATTTTAAAAAGCCTTGGCAACGAGGCTTTTGGCTTTGTGGGTCTTAGTAACGCGATCGTTAGCTACGCAGCAGTCATAAGTGTAGCCATAAACTCGGTTAGTGGGCGCTTTGTCGCTCATGCGTGGCACAAAAAGGATCTAAGCCTTGCAAACACTTACTACTCATCAGTGCTTGTTGTAAATATCTTCTTTTGCGCTGTTGTAGTAGTGCTTAGCTCGGTTTTTATCATAAATTTGCAAAGCTTTTTAAACGTCCCTGAAAAATTACTCTTTGATGTGAGAATGACCCTTGTTTTTTACTTTATAAATTTCTGCGTCGGTCTATTTAATGGCGTTCTTACAGTTTGCGCATTTGTGACAAACAAGCTTTATCTGCTCTCCATCAGAAATGCCATCTCAAGTGCGATCCTAGCGATCCTCATCGTGGCGCTCTTTTTCTTTTTTAAGCCATTTATCTCATACATCGCTATTTCAGCACTTATGGCAAGCCTTTTTGTCTTTTTTAGCACCATTTTTATGTCAGCTCGCATCACGCCAGAGCTAAAATTTAGCCTTAGTAAATTTGACTTTTCTAAGATCAAAGAGTTTCTAAGCTCTGGCATTTGGAACAGCTTTAATGCGCTAAATCGTATACTTTTAACAGGCATGGACCTATTTATTTGCAACATTTTCGTAAATGCAAACGCCACCGGCCTTCTTTCTGTCGCCAAGGCCGCCCCTATCATACTTGAGAGCTTTGTAGCGCAGCTTAGCGGTATCTTTGCGCCAAAATTTGTCGAGCTTTACTCTAAAAATTTGATCACGGACCTCATAAAAGAGGCCAAATTTTCGATGAAGGTGATCGCCTTTGTGATGAGCGCTCCGGCCGCATTTTTTGTCGTTTTTGGGCTGGATTTTTACACGCTTTGGCTACCTTTTAAAAGCGTAGATGAGGTCAAATTTATCTACAACGTCTCGATGATAACGCTAGCGCCGATCGTCTTTATAAGCTTTGTTTTTTCGCTTTTTAACCTTGATAGCGCGACAAACAAGCTTCGCCGCCCAGCCATTGCCAACACCATTCTTGGCGTTAGCACGATCATAGCACAGATCGCGCTGCTTAAATTTAGTGGCTACGGCGTTTACGGCATCGTCATCGTCGCAGCCATTTTTTATAGCATTAGAATTCTTGGCTTTGACCTTATAAACGCTGCTTTAAATTTAGAGGTAAAGCTTACCACCTTTTGCGGGGTTTATTTTAAAAATTTAGCCGTTTTTGCGCTCTGTGTGCTTGCGATGTTTGTCTGCAAGGACTTTGTGAGCTTAGATAATTGGCTAAAATTTGCAATTTTTGCTGCGATATACGCCAGCGCAGCTTATATTTTGGGATATTTTTTGTTTTTTAATGCCTTTGAGCGAGGCATAGTCTGGCGTAAAATTTTAAAAAAATTTAAAAGGTCTTAAATGGATGAAATTTACTTGATCTCTTTGGCAAAAGACACCAAAAGGCGTGAGCTTTTACAGCAGAGATTTGGCTCTTATGATAGCTTTAAACTAATAGACGCAATAGACGGCAGGGAGCTAAACGCAAGGGAGTACTACAAGATCATTTCGCCATCATTTAAAGCTTACGGTAAGATTTTAAGCCCAGCAGAAGTCGGCTGCTCGCTCTCGCACGTCAAAGCTTATGAGGCGTTTTTAGCAAGTGATGCAAAATTTGCTCTCATCTTTGAAGACGATGTGATAGGGGGTGACCTAGCGATAAAAGAGGCCTTTTTTGTAGCCAGCAAGATGCCTGAAAATAGCGTGCTCATATGTGGCATGCAAGATGGGCTAGAGGGCAGGTTTAGCGCCTTTGGCAAAAAGGTGGATACTAGCCTAAGTAAGCCACTTTGGCAGATCTCAAAGCACTCATTTTCAAGCATTTATAGAGCAGGGGCTTATGTGCTAACTAAAAAAAGCGCTAAAAATTTGCTTGAAATCCATAAACGTGCGCTTTGCACGACCGATGTTTGGGACTATTTACTAGGCGTTAATGATATGCAGATGTATTTTTGCGACCTTTTTGCACACCCAACAGATCTTAGCGGCTCAAACATCGAGGGCGAGCGCCTTGAGAGGGGATACAACGCAAATTTAAAGGCCTATATAAAAACAATTAAATTTATACTTTTCTCACGCCTTGAAAAGCTTCAAGGCTATGAGAGAATTTTTAAAAGGAGCTAAATGAGCGAGCCATTAATAAGCATCGTAACAGCGACTTACAAGCGTCCAGAGCTTTTACAAAAGGCCATAAAAAGCGCTCTAGCTCAAAGCTACAAAAACCTAGAGATTATAGTCACTGACGACGGCGATGACGAGAGTGCGAGAGAAATTTGCAAGAGTTTTAACGACGCAAGGATCAAATTTGTAAAAAACACAGCCCACAAAAAAAGCCCAAATGGCAACAAAAATAACGGCTTTGATAACGCAACAGGCGAGTTTGTCTGCTTGCTTGACGATGACGATGAGCTTTTACCTGAGGCGATTGCTAAGTGCTATGAAATTTTAAAAAGTGGCGAGTATTCGTGCGTTTTTGCAGACGCGATCTGTGAAAAAGATGGCGTGATGACCGAGATGATAGCTGGTAGAAGCCCATATAACAAGAGTGGGGCGATGAGTAAGGTTGATTATCATTGCGGGCGGATAAATGGCGAGTATTTTAAGCTTTTTTCGCGTGAATTTATAGACGGCTTTAGGTTTGATGAGAGCAGTTTTGGTGGCGAAAATGAGCTTTATATCCGCTTTTTTGAAAAAAATGTCTTTTATCTTAAAAAGCCACTTTACATCTACCGCATCGCAAGAAGTGATAGTGCGACACTAAATGCTGGCAAGTACGCATTAAACGTAGCAAACGCTTACATCAAAACAGCAAATCTGCACTACGACATTGCTATCAAAAACGAGCCAAAATTTCTAGCTATACAGTATAAAAACGCTGCTTACTACGCCAAAATAGCAGGCGAATATGGCCTTATGCTAAGGTGCATCTTTAAAAGTCTTAGCATTAAATTTAGTAAAGAAGCGTTTATTTTCTTACTGCTTAGCCCACTTCCAAGTGGCATTTTGCCAGCACTTTCAAAGCTTAGAGTAAAAATCAAACAAAGGTTTGGTGTATGAGGATATTATTTGTCACATCAACGCTTAGAAGTGGCGGTGCGGAACGAGTTTGCACGGTGATCGCATCAAGATTTAGCATGGATCACGAGGTGAGTATTGTTAAATTTGACAAGGACGAACCATTTTACGAGCTAGCAAGTGGCGTGAAGCTCATAAATTTAGGTGTTGGGGCTGATGAGCTTGGTTTTTTTGGAAATTTAAAAAAGAGAGTTTTAAAGGTGCTTGCCTTAAGAGCGCTCATAAGAGAAGGCAAATTTGACGTTGTAATATCCTTTTTAGATGCCGTAAATACATTGGTGCTCTTTAGCTCAGCAGGGCTAAAAACGCCTATTATCATAAGCGAGCACACAAACTATCTTGCACCAAAAAGAGCTATTTTTAAGGTGTTAAGACGCCTTAGCTACCCATTTGCAAACGCACTTAGCGTCTTAAGCGACGAGGATCTTGGCTACTACTCTAAATTTTGCAAAAATGTGATGAAAATTTATAACCCACTCTTTGAAGAGGTGCGCAGTGAGAGCTTTGCTAAAGAAAATTTAGTCATCTTTGTTGGCAGGCTAAATAAGATAAAAAACTGCGAAATGTTTGTAAGAGTAGCTGCAAGCTTAAAGCAAAGCGGCTATAAATTTGCTGTCGCTGGAGATGGCGGTGAAAGAAAAAAGCTAGAAAATTTATCTAAAAACTTGGGTGCTGATGTGGAGTTTTTAGGAAATGTAAGCGACATAGCCTCTCTTTATAAAAGGGCAAAGGTGCTACTCTCTTGCTCAAATTACGAGGGTCTTGGAAACACATTGATAGAGGCGATAAACTATGACTGCGTGAGGGTTGCGACAAAGACAAGCGGTGCAAAAGAGCTTATAAAAGATGGTTTTGATGGCTTGCTATGCGAGATAAATGATGCAGAGCAGATGAGCGAAAAGCTTGCAAATTTACTGCAAGATGAGGCAAAAATGGGCGAATTTGTCAAAAATGCAAGGGCTAGACTTGATGAGTTTAGCGTGGAGCAAATTTATAAAAAATGGCTGGAGCTTTTAAGACTTGGAGGTGTGAAGTGAAAATTCTTTTTGTCATCGCCGCACTTAGAAACGGCGGGGCCGAGCGCGTGCTAAATGTGCTTGCAAATGAGCTTTGCAAAGACAATGAGATCACTATCGCCATGCTTGAAGAGGATCTTGGACTTTATAAATTTAGTGAAAAAATAAACATCATAAATCTTAACGTCACTGGCTCAGGAGTCGCTTTAAAATTTAAGAAAATTTTCGCCCTTAGAGCGCTTTTTAAGGAGCAAAGGGCTGATCTCATAATGAGCTTTATCGACTGGACAAACGTCGCTTGCGTGCTGGCAAATGCTGGGCTAAAGAGCAAACTAATAGCAACCGAGCACCACGAGCACAGCTACTTAAAAAGCAAAATCGCAAGCGCTATGCGTGATATTAGCTACCGCTTTGTAGATGGCTTAAGCGTGCTAAGTAAAAGCGACTACGACTACTATAAATTTGCCAAAAACCGCGAGGTCATCCACAATCCACTCTTTATCGATGTGCCTGAAATTTGCGAGAAGCAAAATGTCATCTTAAGCGTGGCAAGGCTGGAGGCGGTAAAGGGCTATGATATCTATTTTGAGGCGCTTAGCAAGGTGGATAAGAGCTTGCTTGATGGCTGGGAGATAAAGATCGCAGGCAGTGGCAGGCAAGAGGCCGAACTGAAGCAAATGGCATCAAATTTAGGGCTTAACGTCAAATTTCTAGGTCACATGAATGACGTTACAAAGCTTTATAACGAGGCAAAAATTTTTACTCTTTGCTCAAGAAGCGAGGGGCTTTCAAACGTGCTAATAGAATCAGGCGCTTTTGGTTGCGCTAGGCTAAGCAGCGACACCGTGGGCGCAAGGGAGCTTATAAATGACGGCACGGACGGACTTATCTTTAAAAATGGTGACGCAAATGATCTAAAAGATAAGCTTGAAATGCTTTTAAAAGATGAAAATTTAAGGCAAAAACTAGCAAAAAACGCCAGCGAAAGTGCAAATTTATTTAGCAAAGAAAACATCATCAAGCAGTGGCGAGAATTTATAAAAAAGGTTGTTGGTAAGTGAAAAAATTAGCCGTTTTTTTATACTCGATGGGGCCTGGCGGAGCCGAGCGAAATGTGGCAAATTTACTGCCATTTTTGATCAAACATTATGATGTTCATCTCATCTTAATGAGCAAGGTCATCGCTTATGAGATCCCAAGCGAGGTGCAGATCCACTTTATAGAAAATAGCTATCCTTACGAGAGTGGGCTAAAGAAGCTTGCAAGGCTCTTTTTAGCGATGCCAATGCTTGCCTTTAAGTATAAAAAGCTTTGTCAAAATTTGGGCATAGATATGCAGTTTGTGCTGATGAACCGCCCATGCTACATTGCTGGGGTTGCTAGGATTTTAGGGCTAAAGGCTAGGCTAGTTATAAGCGAGCGAAGCTGTCCATCGGTCCTATATAAAGACGATTTAAGCGGCAGGGTTAATAAATTTTTACTCACTCATCTTTATAAAAAGGCTGATCTAATTCTTGCAAATGCAGCTGGCAATAAAGAGGATCTGGTGCGAAATTTTGGCATGAGCGAGGCAAAAACAAAGGTGCTTTATAACGCCCTTGATCTAAAAACTATAAATTTGCTAAAAGATGAGCCGCTTGATGGCGATTTTAAGCCATTTTTCATAAACATCGGCCGCCTTGATAGCGGTAAAAATCAAGCCATGCTGATAAAAATAATAGCTTTGATTAACGACCCTAGAGCCACGCTTGGCATCCTTGGTAAAGGGCCTTTAAAAGATGAGCTACAAAATTTGATAGACAAATTTGGCGTGGGTGATCGAGTAAAGCTCCTTGGCACTGATAAAAACCCATTTAGGCACATAAAAAACGCTTCTTGCTTACTTTGTGCCTCGCGTTTTGAGGGCTTTTCAAATGTCTTGCTTGAAGCACTAGCGTGCGAAAAAACAATCATCTCAACCGAGCATAAGAGTGGTGCAAAGGAGCTTTTGGGCGAGAGCGAGTTTGGCATCTTAGTGCCTGTTGATGACGAAAATACGATGAAAGAGGCGATGATAAAGGTGCTTAATGCGCCTGAAATAAGGCAAAATTTTGAAAAGGTTGCGTATAATCGGGCTAAATTTTTTGATAGTGAAAATATAGCGAGCGAGCTTATAAATTTTTTGGAAAATCCTAATGAATAGAAATTTATTTTTTAAAAATTACTCTTTATACTTGATGATATTTGTCGCAGTCCTTTTTGGCATGGTTTGTAGGCTCTACTGGGTCTTTTGGGCGAGTGAATATCCAGTCTTTTTCTGGAACAACGAGCTAATGATCAGTACAAACGACGGCTACGCATTTGCCGAGGGAGCAAGGGACATGCTAGCTGGCTTTCACCAAGAAAACGACCTTAGCTACTACGGCTATCCGCTCTCGACGCTTACTTACTGGATCGTGAAATTTCTGGGCGTCAAGCTTGAGACGGCGATGATTTATATGAGCGTATTTTTCTCATCGCTTGTCGCTGTGCCAGTCATTTTGATCGCAAATGAGTATAAGCTCAAATTCGCTGGCTTCATCGCCGCACTTCTTGCTGTCATAGCAAACAGCTACTACAACCGCACGATGGCAGGTTACTACGATACTGATATGCTCATCATCCCACTTAGCGTCTTTGTCGTCTGGGGACTTATTAGAGTACTTGAGAAAAAGGACGCAAAGAGCCTGATAATCGCACCTTTAAGCGTGCTTATTTACATGTGGTGGTATGCGAGTGCATTTTCGCTTATTAGCATTTTAACTGGGCTATTTTTACTTTACACGCTCATCTTTGATAGGAAAAATCCACTTTTTTACCTTGAAATTTCACTGCTTTTACTTGCTATTTCGAACCTTGATCTAATGCTTAAATTTATTGTTATCATCGCTATTTATGCGTTTTGTCTTTTTAAAAAAGAGGTGATGAATTTAAAATTTGCTCTTGGTATTTTGGCAGTTGTTTTTATTGTTTTTGTAATTCGTGGCGGACTAAATCCGATTATTTTTCAGCTTAAATTTTACGTCTTTAGAGATGCGCCTGAAGTTGGAGGCATGAGCTTTCACTTTTTTAATGTCAATCAAACCATCCAAGAGTCAAGCATCGTTGATTTTACGCTATTTTGCGAGAGGATCAGCGCAAATGTTATCACATTTTTGATCTCGCTTGCTGGCGTTGCTCTTTTTTGCTTTAAATACCGCTCATTTGCCGTCTCGCTTGGCATGCTAGCACTTGGCTTTTTGGCATTTAAAAGTGGCCTTAGATTTACCATTTACGCTGTGCCTATCATGGCGCTTGGTTTTGGCTATTTGGTGGAGTTTATACTTTTAAATTTAAAGCTAAAAGGAGCGGTGCTAAATCTTGCGAGAGCTTTTATAACCGTGCTTGCTCTTACTCCAGCGCTCATTCATATCTATGGCTACAAAGCTGAGCCAGTTTTTGTGCACAAAGAGGTTGAAATTTTAAATAAGCTAAAAGGTATCGCAGGACGCGAGGACTACGTGGTTGCGTGGTGGGACTATGGATATCCGATCAGATATTACAGCGATGTTAAGACGCTCATTGACGGCGGAAAGCACCTTGGACGTGAAAATTTTGCCGTGAGTTTTGCGCTTGGAAGCGATGAGATGAGCTCGGCAAATATGGCAAGGCTTGATGTAGAATACACTGAGAGAAATTTTAAAGAGCGATTTAATGGCAATTTGGCTCAAATTTTAAAAGAGAGAAACACAAGTATTGATCAGTTTTTTAGTGATATAAAAGAGGCGAATTTTAGCCTGCCAGCAAAGACTAGGGATATTTACTACTACTTGCCAGATAGGATGCTTAGTATTTTTCCGACCATTTTGCAATTTAGTAAGATCGATCTAAAAAGTGGTAAAAATTTAAACAACGGACTTTTTATCGTCACAAGAGCGATCTCTCAAAATGAAAATGGCATTAGACTAAATGGTGGATTTACGCTCACAAGTGATGTCACAAATTTGATCTATGAAAATAACGTCTTGCCGCTAAGATCTTTCATAGAGACTGATTATAACGAGGCTGGCAAGCTAAATGTCAAAGAGTATAAAAATAACGAAAGCTCAAATATTTCTGTCATTTTTATGAGGGATTACGGTAGGTTTATCATCCTTGATGAAAGCATCTTAAATAGTGCATACATCCAGCTTTTTGTACTTGAAAGGTACGATCCAAAAATTTTTGAGCCAGTCATACTCGATGGGGCGGCAAAAATTTATAAACTAAAGAGGTAAAAATGGCAAAGATAGGGTTTTTAAGCCACGCTGACATGAGCATACACTTTTTTAGACGACCTATTATGCAAGCTTTAAAAGATATGGGGCACGAGGTTTTTGCTATCGCTCCAAAAGGTGACTTTACTGACGAGCTTGCTAAAAGCTTTCACTCTGTTACCTACGAGCTTGACAAGGCCAGTCTAAATCCACTAACCGTCATAAATAACTCAAAAAAACTATCTCAAATTTTACGTGAGCTAAATTTAGACCTGCTTCAAACTGGCGCCCACAAGTCAAATGTCTTTGGCACATTTGCTGCTAAAAACGCTGGTATAAAGCACGTGATAAATTTGGTTGAAGGCCTTGGTAGCTTTTATATCGATGATGATCTTAAGACAAAGGCTGTGCGTTTTATCATGGAGAGCCTTTATAAGCTCTCTTTTGCAAAGGCCGATGCTTGCGTGTTTGTAAACGACTCGGACGCTGATTATATGATTTCAAAAAATTTGATAGATAAAAGCAAAGTTTGCCGCATAAAAAGTGTTGGTGTGGATACAAATAAATTTGATCCAGCTATCACGCAAGCGGCAGACTTGGGTGAAAAAAAGGTCATTTTAATGGTCGCCAGAGCCATGTGGCACAAGGGCGTTCGAGAATTTTACGAGGCAGCTGAAATTTTAAATGGCTACAAAAACTGCGAATTTGTCTTTGTGGGAGAGGGTTTTGCTGGTAATAAATCAACCGCAGATAAAAGCTTTTTAAAAGGTGGCAAGGTGCGACATCTTGGCGCTAGAAACGACATACCACAGCTTTTAAAGGCTTCTTACTTGCTGGCACTCCCTAGCTATAAAGAGGGTTTTCCAAGAACGGTTTTAGAGGCGATGAGTATGGCTAAAGCAGTCGTTGCTAGCGATGTGACAGGCTGCAACGAAGCAGTAAAGGATGGCTACAACGGGCTTTTATGCAAAGTAAAAGACGCAAATGATCTTGCTGACAAGATAAAAATTTTGCTTGATGATGAGGAGCTTTGTGCTAGACTTGGTCAAAATGGCAGGGACTGGGCAGTTAGCGAGTTTGACGAGAAGCAAATCGCAAAAAGATATATAGAAATTTATAGGAAATTTATAGATGTATAGAAATTTTTTAAAGAGGGTGATTGATATTTTGGGGGCTTTGTTTTTGCTCATTTTAACGTCACCTATCATCATAGCAACGGCGATTTTTATCTATTTTAAAGTAAGCCGTGATGTTATTTTCACGCAGGCAAGACCAGGTCTTAATGAGAAAATTTTTAAAATTTATAAATTTAAGACGATGAGCGATGAGCGTGACGCAAATGGCGAGCTCTTGCCAGATGAGCAGCGTCTTGGTAGATTTGGTAAGCTAATCCGTTCGCTTAGTCTTGATGAGCTACCACAGCTCTTTAACGTGCTAAAGGGCGATATGAGTTTTATAGGGCCAAGGCCACTCTTGGTTGAGTATCTACCCATCTATAACGAAACACAAAAGCACCGCCACGACGTACGTCCAGGTATCACAGGCCTAGCGCAGGTAAATGGCAGAAACGCCATAAGCTGGGAGAAAAAATTTGAGTATGACGTCTATTACGCTAAAAATTTAAGCTTTATGCTTGATGTAAAGATCGCTTTGCAGACCATCGAAAAGGTGCTAAAACGAAGTGGCGTCAGCAAAGAAGGGCAGGCTACGACGGAGAAATTTAATGGCAAAAACTAAGAAAATTTATATCTACGGAGCGAGTGGGCATGGCCTTGTAGTGGCTGACATCGCTAGAAGCAACGGCTATGATGAGATAGTTTTTTTAGATGACGCTAGTGAGTTTAAATTTAGCCCAGAGCTTGAAAAAGCTGACATCATAATAGCCATAGGTGACAATAAAACTAGGCAAAAGATCAGCCAAAGGGTAGAGTCCGCTGGCTTTAAGATAGTAAATTTGATCCATAAAAGCGCGGTTGTGAGTGAGAGTGCCGTGATAGAAAAAGGCGTAGTTATCATGCCAAATGCCGTGGTAAACGCAAAAGCTTGCATAAAAGAGGGCGCTATCATAAACTCTGGTGCGGTGATAGAGCATGAGTGCGACATAGGTAAATTTGCTCACATCAGCCCAAATGTAGCCCTTGCTGGAAATGTGAGCGTGGGCGAATTTACGCACATAGGTATCGGCTCAAGCATCATTCAAGGTATAAGTATTGGCAAAAACTGCATCATCGGCGCTGGAAGCGTGGTCGTTAGAGATATAAAAGATGACACAAAGGCTTACGGCGTGCCAGCGAGCGAGCGCGCTAAGATATAAATTTAAAAATAAGTGCTAAAATCGCTAAAAAATCACGAAAGGTATGAACATGGATAGGGTTTTTTTATCTCCGCCAAACATGAGTGGAAAAGAGCAGGAATATATAAAAAAAGTTTTTGAAAGCAACTATATAGCGCCACTTGGTGAGTATGTAAATAAATTTGAAGAAAGTATAAAAAACTACACTGGGGCAAAAGATGCACTAGCACTAAGTGCTGGAACTGCGGCGCTTCACCTAGCACTTCGCGTCCTTGGCGTAAAAGAGGGTGATTTTGTACTAGCTTCTAGCTTTACTTTCATGGCTTCAGTCTCACCTATACTTTATGAAAAAGCAACTCCAGTATTCATAGACTGCGATGAGAGCTGGAATTTAAGCCCAGAACTACTTAAAAAAGCAATATCAAATTTACCTAAAAAGCCAAAGGTATTGGTCGTCACTCATCTTTATGGTCAAGCTTCAAAGATGAAAGAAATTTGTGAAATTTGCCAAAACGAGGGCATCGCTTTAGTTGAAGATGCAGCTGAAGCACTTGGCGGATTTTACGGCGGTAAGGCACTTGGCACATTTGGCGTGATGGGCGCATATAGTTTTAATGGCAACAAGATCATTACTACTTCAGGCGGTGGCATGTTGATTGGAGATAGCGAATTTGTGGAAAAAGCTAGATTTTACAGCACACAAGCAAGAGAGCCACTACTTCACTACGAGCACAAAGACTATGGCTACAACTACCGCTTAAGCAACGTTCTAGGCGCTATTGGCATGGCACAGATGGAAGTTTTAGAAAAAAGAGTTGAGCAAAAGAGAAAAGTATTTGAAATTTATGAAAAAGAGCTTGGCGGTATTTTAGAATTTATGCCAGAGCTAGCAAATTCTCGTGGTAACAGATGGCTCACAACTGGCGTTTTTGCTAAAAAAGATGCACATTTAAAAGTTATCAAAGCACTAGCAGATGAAAATATTGAGAGTCGCCCACTTTGGAAGCCTATGCACTTGCAGCCTGTATTTAAAGGTGCGTTAAGCTTTATCGATGGATATAGCGAAGATCTATTTTCAAGAGGAATTTGCTTGCCAAGTGGCAGCGATATGAGTGAGCAGACACAAGAAAGAGTGATAAAAATAGTCAAGGAAAATGCGTAAATGTTTCATGCAACGAAGTTAAAAAGGCTCGTATTTTTCCTTCTTGGCGATGTTTTTATATTTATCTTTTCAATATATGCGGCTTATCTTTTAAGATTTAACGCCGACATCCCAGATATCTACGTGCAAGGGCTTTTTGTAACGGCTGGATTTTTGATCGTATTTAAGCTCTTTTTTATGTGGATGTTTAAAATTTACAAGGTACCGTGGAGGTTTTTTGGATTAAACGAAGCAAGAAAAATTTTCCTAGCTCACGTTTGCTCAGCGGTTTTATTTACGATCATTTTTTTTATCATTCAAGATTTTTTAAATCCGTACCCAAGAAGCGTTATTTTCATTGATCTTCTTATTTCATGCTTACTTGTTGGGCTTTTAAGAATTTCAAAACGTATGGTGCTAGACTTTTCAAACAAACCTCACAAAGGTGAGCCTTGTATCGTTATAGGCGCAACGTCAAAAGCGCTTCACGTCTTGCGTGGCTTAAAGCAGGGCTATCTTGACTACTACGCAGTTGGCGTGGTAGATGGCAGAAGTGACCTTGTTGGCACATATTGTGATGGATTTTTAGTTCAAGATAAAAAAGATATACCAAGCCTTATAAAAGATTATGACGCAAAGACCGCTATCATTGCGCTTGCGCTAGATCAAGACGAGCTTCAAGCCTTAGTTGATGAGCTAAGCGGATATGGCATAAGAGATATGAAGCTCTTCTCTCTTATCGAAAATGAGCCGATCAAGGATATCTCGATCGAAGACTTGCTAGCTAGAAAGCCAAAAGATTTAAACCCAGAGGCTATTTCAAATTTTTTAAAAGATAAAAGAGTGCTTGTCACTGGAGCTGGCGGTAGTATAGGAAGCGAAATTTGTAAGCAATGCTTAAAATTTGGTGTAAGTGAACTTATAATGGTTGAGCACAGCGAGTTTAACCTTTATAAGATAGGCGAAGATACAAAAGATAAAAGAACTATTAGCAAGCTTGTAAATATCACAAATTTAAAGGACTTTGAAGAAGTTTTTGCTGACTTTAAACCTGAGATCGTTATCCACGCGGCTGCATATAAGCACGTGCCACTTTGCGAGCTAAATCCTCGCTCAGCAGTTGAAAACAACATCCTTGGCACAAAAAATGCTGTCGATATTTCTAAAAAATATGGCGTTAAGAAATTTGTCATGATCTCATCAGACAAGGCTGTGCGCCCAACAAACATAATGGGTACAACTAAACGTGTTTGCGAGCTTTATGCACTAAATTCAAATGAAGCAGGTGTATGCGAGATAGTTTGCGTTCGCTTTGGTAACGTTCTTGGCTCAAGTGGATCTGTCATACCTAAATTTAAAGCGCAGATCGCTGCAAATAGGCCACTAAGTGTCACGCACCCAGAGATTACAAGATATTTTATGCTTACATCAGAAGCTTGTCAGCTAGTCCTTCAAGCAGCCTCTATCGCAAAAGGTGGCGAGCTTTTCGTGCTTGATATGGGTGAGCCTGTTAAGATCGTTGATCTTGCTAAAAAGATGCTTCTTCTTTCAAACAAAGAGCATTTGGGTATAGAATTTGTAGGTCTTAGACCAGGCGAGAAGCTTTATGAAGAGCTGCTTATCAACAAAGATGACGTTCAAACCAAGTATGAATCAATCTTTGTAACGCATTCAGAGCCTTACGATTTAGCGCTTTTAAACTCGCAGATAAGTGAGCTTTTGCAGCTTGAGGATAATGAGATCGCACCTGCACTTAAGGTGATCGTGCCTGAGTTTAATCACGCATTAAATTTAAAAGGTTAAATTTGGTTATAAAAGATATTAAGAGATTTAGTGATACGAGATATAAGGCAAGGGCGTATATTTGCTATTTATTTAGTAGAAATTTGCCAAATAGACTGCCTGGAGTTTGTTTGGAGAACATAAAAGCTGGTTTTGACAAGATCAGCCACGAGATAGAAAATTTTGACGCATTGTATATCTTAGACGAAAATGGCGTGCAGATCGAAGACTCGATCAGTCTAAATGAAAAATACAAAATCCCAAAGGGCGAAAACCGTGCAAATAAGGCATACTACTATACCGCAGTGCGTGAGAAAAGGTGTGTTTTAAGCGATCCTTATCCATCAAGTCTAAATGGAGGTTTATGCGTCACAGCAAGTGTGCCTATCTATAACGAAAAAAATGAGCTTAAATTTATCGCTTGCATCGACATAAGCCTAGAAAATATCCTAAATATGGTCGATAGCGGCTTTGTCGAGGAGCATTTTGGTAGATTTTTAAAGACAGTCTATGCGCTCTTTTGTGCATCACTTTTTATGATTTGTGCATTTTTATTTTGGCATGGGGTAAAGAGCTTTATCTCAAAAAGTATCGAGCATATAAATGTCGAAGAAATTTTTGAATCAACCATCATTTTAACGCTTGCTCTTGCCATTTTTGATCTTGTTAAGACGATATTTGAAGAAGAGGTTTTAGGTAAAAATCACGAAGAAAATAGCGTTATTTATAAGACGATGGTGAGATTTATCGGCTCAATTATCATCGCACTTGCGATCGAAGCGCTTATGCTAGTCTTTAAATTTGCTATTACTGCACCTGAAAATATCATAAACGCTATCTATCTAATAGGCGGCGTGGCGATGCTAATGGTGGCACTTAGCTTTTATCTTTTTAGCGTAAAAAGGCAAGAGAACAGATGACCGCTATTATTGATTATGGTGTGGGTAATATCAAAAGCGTGATAAATGCTTTTAAATTTCTTGGACATGAGTGCGTTTTAGTAAGTGATCCTGAAAATTTAAAAGAGTATTCGCACATTGTTTTACCAGGCGTTGGAGCTTTTGGTGAGGCGATGATAAAGCTAAAAAATAACGGCATGGATGAAGCCGTAAAAGAAGCCGTAAAAAGTGGCAAAGCATTTATTGGTATTTGTCTTGGCATGCAGCTTTTATTTGAGCGAAGCTTTGAGTTTGGCGAGCATGAGGGACTTTCTCTTTTGCCTGGTGAGGTCGTAAAATTTAATGAAACTAATTTTGATAAGCCATTAAAAATACCTCACATTGGTTGGAACGCTTTGGAATTTAAGCAAAATAGTCCATTAAATTTAGGACTAAAAGAGCTTGAGTATTTATATTTTGTACATAGCTATCATGTGGTTTGTGATGATAAATTTGCACTGGCAAAGACGACTTATGGATATGAATTTACAAGTGCGGTTTGGTATGAAAATATTTTTGGCTTTCAGCCTCATCCAGAAAAAAGTCACGAAGCTGGACTTAAAATTTTAGAGAATTTTGCGAGGTTGTGATGGAAATTTTTCCAGCGATTGATTTAAAAGAGGGGCAAGCGGTTAGACTTAGCAAAGGTCTTATGCAAAGTGCTAAAATTTACAGCAATGAGCCAAGTGAGCTTGCTAAGAAATTTGAAGATTATGGCGCAAAATGGCTTCATGTGGTTGATTTAGACGGTGCATTTGCTGGAGAGACGATAAATTTTAAAACAATTGAAAAAATTACAAAGGCTACAAATTTAAGCGTCCAAGTAGGTGGTGGCATAAGAGATGAAGAGCGAATAAAACGCTATTTAGACCTTGGAGTTAGCAGAGTGATCCTTGGCTCAGTAGCTCTTAGAGATCCAGAATTTACAGCAAAAATGGCTGGAATTTACAGAGTCGTAGTTGGCATAGATGCCAAAGATGGCTATGTGGCAGTGCAAGGCTGGGGCGAGATCTCAAATATAAAAGCAGTCGATCTTGCAAGAAAATTTGCAGATGTTGGCGTGGAAGCTGTGATTTGCACCGATATTAACAAGGATGGAATGCTTGGCGGAGTTAATGTTGAGTTTAGCTTGCAAATAGCTAGAAATAGCAAGCTTGAGACGATAGCAAGTGGTGGCGTGAGTGATATAAATGATATTTTGATGCTAAAAGCTACAAATGAGATTAGTGGCGTAATAGTTGGGAAAGCCTACTATGAGGGGTTGCTTGACCTAAAAGAGGCCTTTAAACTACTTAGATAGCGTTAAAGCTTTTATAAATTTAAATTAGCTAGAATAGGGCAATTTTTACTAAAAGGATATTATGTGAAGATTTTGGTTGTAGATGATAGTTCAACAATGAGAAGAATCATAAAAAATACTTTACAAAGGTTAGGACATCAAGAAATTCTTGAGGCTGAGCACGGTCTTGAGGCTTGGAATATCTTGACTCAAAATGAAGGTATCGAAGTTCTTATCACTGACTGGAATATGCCTGAGATGAATGGTCTTGAGCTTGTTAAAAAGGTAAGAGCTGAGCAAAAGTATGTTGATATGCCTATCATAATGGTAACAACAGAGGGCGGAAAGGCCGAAGTTATAACAGCTTTAAAAGCAGGTGTTAATAACTACATCGTTAAACCTTTTACGCCACAAGTTTTAAAAGAGAAGCTTGAAGACGTTCTTGGTTAATGAAAGATAAATTTTACGAATTAAGCATAAAAACATCAAATTTTTATGATGAAATTTTAGAGCTAGTTTTCTCTTTTGGAGTTACCTGTGTTGAAGAGCTAGATCACGAGATCATCATCAGGGAAGAGTATGATCTAAAAGATATAGCTTGGGGTATTGAAGAGTATGCAAAAGGGCTCTCTAGTGTTCGTAAAATTTCAAATGATTTAAAAATTTCTCTTAATTTAAAAGAAAATAAAGACTGGCTAGGTGAATATAAAAAGGCAGTTAAGCCTATTTTGGTTGATAAAATTTATGTTAGACCTAGCTGGGAAGAGCCACTTAATGGCGTAACAAATATCATAATCGACCCAGCTCTAGCCTTTGGCTCAGGGCACCATGAAAGCACAAATTCTTGCTTACAGCTTTTACAAAAATATGCAAAAAGTGGCAATACTACTTTAGACGTGGGCTGTGGAAGTGGAATTTTAAGTATTGCTCTAGCAAAGCTTGGCTGCAAGATTGATGCTTGTGATACAGACGAGCAAGCCACACAAAGCTCACTTAGCAACGCCGAGTTGAATGAGGTTAAATTTAATAAAATTTGGACAGGTTCTATCGCAAATTTAGAGCAAAAATATGATATTGTCGTAGCAAATATCATTGCTGATGTCATTTTTATGCTCTCAAATGACTTAAAAAAATCGCTTAAAAAAGGCGGCTACTTGGTATTGTCAGGAATTTTAAACAAATACGAAGACAGGATTAAAGATACGTTTAAGGATTTGGAGCTAATTGAGATAAAACAAAGTAACGATTGGAGTAGCTTTGTTTATAAGGAAATAGATGAATAACCAAAATAATAACCAAAATAATGGCAACAATAACGGTTTTTTTAATAAAAATCCTATTTTCGTTTTTGCCATTTTTGCAATAGTTATAGTTTTAGCTTTTAGAAGCTTTAGTGGAGACGGACTAGGTGGCTCTTTTGGGCTAAATAGCAATGCCCAGAGTAAAATGGTAGCTTATTCTGAGTTTAAAGATATGTTAAAAAATAAGCAGCTAAATGAGGTTGCTATCTCAGAAACTACCATAAAAGGCATAGGTAGTGACAAAACTATCTATCTTGCAAAACGTATAAATGATCCAACGCTCATTGGTATACTTGAGCAAAATGGCATAACTTATAGCGTTTATAGCGAAAATAACTGGTTTGGTGATCTTATATTTTCATGGATCATTCCGGTATTTATATTTTTTGCTATTTGGATGTTTATTGCTAGTCGTATGCAAAAGAATATTGGCGGCGGCATACTTGGCATAGGAAGTGCAAAAAAACTTATAAATTCTGAAAAACCAAAAGTTAAATTTGACGATGTCGCAGGCGTTGAAGAGGCAAAAGAAGAGGTTCAAGAGATAGTTGATTATCTAAAAAGTCCTGATAAATATCTAAGACTTGGGGCAAAAATTCCAAAAGGTATTTTACTAGTTGGCCCTCCAGGTACTGGTAAAACGCTTCTTGCAAGAGCAGTTGCAGGCGAGGCTAGTGTTCCATTTTTCTCTATGTCAGCATCAAGCTTTATAGAGATGTTTGTCGGTGTTGGCGCAAGTAGGGTTAGAGATCTTTTTGAAAATGCTAAAAAAGAGGCTCCAGCGATCGTTTTTATAGATGAGATCGATGCGATCGGTAAAAGTAGAAATTCTGGTCCGATGGGCGGCAATGACGAGAGAGAGCAGACGCTAAATCAGCTTCTTTCTGAGATGGACGGCTTTGATGCGGACAAGTCGCCAGTCATTGTTGTAGCTGCTACAAATAGACCTGAAGTTTTGGATGCTGCGCTTTTAAGGCCAGGTAGATTTGATAGGCAAGTGCTTGTTGATAAGCCTGATTTTAAAGGACGTTGCGATATTTTAAAAGTTCACATGAAAGATGTAAAGATCGGTAAGGATGTAAATATCGAAGATATTGCAAGGCTTACGACCGGCTTAGCTGGTGCTGATCTTGAAAATATCATAAATGAGGCCGCACTTCTTGCAGGACGTAAGTCAAAGACCTTTGTCGAGCAGGCTGATCTTGTGGAGGCCGTTGAGAGATCGATCGCTGGGCTTGAGAAAAAGTCTCGCCGCGTAAATCCAAAAGAAAAAAGAATCGTAACTTATCATGAGTGCGGTCACGCCTTGATAGCTGAACTAACAAAAGGTGCAAAAAGAGTAACAAAAGTCTCAGTCGTGCCACGTGGTCTTGCGGCACTTGGCTATACTCTAAACACGCCTGAAGAGAATAAATTTATGATGCAAAAGCATGAGCTGATAGCAGAAGTAGATGTACTTTTGGCTGGTAGAGCAGCTGAAGAGGTGTTTATTAAAGAAATTTCAACCGGAGCTAGCAACGACCTAGAGCGTGCGACCGATATCATAAAAGCTATGGTTAGTATGTATGGTATGAGCGATGTCGCCGGTCTTATGGTACTTGAAAAGCAACGTGCTACGTTTTTAAATGGTGGTCAAAGTATCAAAGATTACAGTGATAAGATGGCTGAAAAGGTTGATGAGTTTGTAAAAACGCTTCTTCATGAAAGATACACAGCTGTGCTTGGTTTGCTTGAAATTTATAAAGGTGCTATTGAAAATATGGTATCAGCACTTTATGAAGAAGAAACAATCGAAGGAAAAAGAGTTAGAGAGATCATTAAAAACTATGAGATCGAAAATAGTCTAGAGAGCAGACTTGTAGAGATCGAAGAAGACGAAAAGAGTAAAAAAGAGGAATAAAAATGAGTGGCTATATCGCGAAAGCAGGATATAAATTTATATTATTTTTTCTAATTTTATTTGTTTTATCTTTGCTGTTTGGGATCTTGCCACTACTTTTTGCTATTTTACTTTTTTTGGGGCTTTATTTTTTTAGAGACCCTGAGAGAGAGCCATTTTCTGATGATAAATTGGCTTTACTATCGCCAATTGATGGCAAGATAAAAGAGATCAGTGCTTCAAATTTTGACAATAATGAAGTAGCTAAGATCGTCATAAAAAAATCTTTTTTTGATGTTGGTACATTAAGGGCTGTAAGTGATGTAAAAGTAGCTGAAATACGCAAAAGACATGGCTTATTTTTGTGTCAAGCTATGAAAATTTCAGAATTTTTAAATGAAAGAGCGATTATTCGCTTTGAAAAAGAGAATATAAAATTTGTTATGAAAATTATAGCTGGAGCTTTCAGTCGAAGTTTAGAAATTTCAAATGTTACTAGCCTGAAAGCATCTAGAAAATTTGGTTTTTTAGGAAGTGGAGAGGTGATTTTATACCTACCAAGAGAGACTAAGATATGTGTAAGCGTTGGAGAAAGCATAAAGGCTGCTTCGCTTTTGGGATATTTTGAAGAGGGAAAAAGAGATGAATAACATACAAAAGATGCAACTAATGTATATCTTGCCAAATTTATTTACAGCAGCTAGTGCTTTTTTGGGTGTTATTAGCATTATTTCATCTATTCAAGGCAACTATTTTAAAGCCATTATTTATATAATCTTATCGCTTATTTTAGATGGACTTGATGGACGTGTGGCTAGACTTACAAAGACAACTAGTAAATTTGGGGTAGAGTTTGATAGTCTTGCAGATCTTGTTGCTTTTGGTGTAGCACCAGCGATTTTATTTTATTTGACTATTGGTAAAAATTTTGGCAGATTCGGAGCACTTATAGCTGCTATGTTTGTGGTTTTTGGAGCTATTAGGCTTGCTCGTTTTAATGTCACTACTGGCACATATGAGCCAAATGTTTTTATCGGGCTTCCTATACCATCAGCAGCTATTGTGAGCGTACTTTGGGTTGGAATTTATATCGACTATACTTTTTTAGAGGGATTTGAGTGGTGCTTGATGCTACTTGAAGCTACTTTGGCAGCTTTAATGGTTAGCAACATTCGCTATCCAAGCTTTAAAAAAATAAATTTAAAACAAACCCATGTGATAAGAATTTTAGTAGCTCTTGTAGTTGCATTTTCGATGCTTTATCTATATCCATTTGAAAGTGCGACTTTGGTTATGAGCGTCTATATGCTTTATGGTATAGTAAGAGCCACTATAATGTTTAGTAAAAATTCTAAAAAAAAGGAGAGCGAATGAGCGAAAATGGCGTCATAAAATCACGTAAATTTTTACCAAAAATCGAAATCAAAAACTCTCTACTGCTGCTACTTAGGTAGCAAATTTCTCTTTACTTAACTCATCAAATTTAAAATTTAAATATAAAAAAACAAAAAAGGACAAAAATGGATAAGAATAAAATTATAATTTTTGATACGACTTTAAGAGATGGCGAGCAAAGCCCTGGTGCATCGATGAATACAGCTGAAAAACTACAGATCGCACTTCAGCTTGAAAGGCTTGGCGTGGATGTTATGGAGGCTGGATTTGCAGCGGCAAGCCCAGGAGATTTTGATGCGGTAAACCAAATAGCAAAGCAAGCCTCAAATATCACGGTTTGCTCTCTTGCACGTGCAGTTGAGCGTGATATCAAGGCAGCTGGCGAGGCATTGGCTCCAGCTAAAAATAAGAGAATTCATACATTTATAGCGACAAGTCCAATTCATATGGAGTACAAGCTAAAAATGAGCCCAGATGAAGTAATAAAACGTGCAGTCGAGTCTATAAAATACGCAAAAACCTTTTGCGATGATGTAGAGTTTAGCTGTGAGGACGCTTGTAGAAGTGAAATGAGCTTTTTAAAAGAAATTTGTGATGCTGCTATAAATGCGGGTGCAAAAACTTTAAATATCCCTGATACAGTTGGTTATTTATATCCTGAAGAGATAACTGCTCGCATTAGTGAAATAGTAAAATTTGTAGGCGATAGAGCGATAATATCTGTGCATAATCACAATGACTTAGGCATGGCTACAGCAAATTCACTAGCAGCCATAAAAGCTGGTGCAAGGCAGGTCGAAGGTACGATCAATGGCATAGGTGAGCGTGCTGGAAATGCTGCGCTTGAAGAGATCGTGATGGCTATCAAAACCCGCCAAGACGTCTTTGCTCCATTTTATACAGACATTATCTCAAAAGAAATTTATCCAACTTCAAGACTTATCGCTAGTATTATAGGCATTGAGCCTCAACCAAACAAAGCTATCGTTGGTAAAAACGCATTTGCTCATGAGAGTGGCATACATCAAGACGGCGTGCTAAAACATAAAGAGACCTATGAAATAATTAGCGCTGAGAGTATAGGCCTTGAGAAAAATTCTCTTGTTTTAGGTAAGCATAGTGGTCGCCACGCGTTTAAAGATAAGCTTGCTAGCCTTGGATTTGACCTTGATAGCGATGCTCTTAATAAGGCATTTGAAAAATTTAAAGAGCTAGCTGATAAGAAAAAAGAGATATTTGATGATGATATTAGGGCTCTTGTGGCTGAAGAGATTACAAAAATTCCACAAGCTTATGAGATCACGGCTCTTCTTCAAAGTAGCGGCGGAAGCCTTGCAAGCGCTTCAATTAGCATAAAACACAATGATGAGATCATCAGTGACTCAGCCCTAGGAAATGGTACTGCTGATGCGATATTTAAGGTAGTTGATCGTATTAGTGGCATTAGTGGCACACTAAAAGACTATAAAGTGGCATCTGTTTCCCAAGGTAAAGACGCACTTGCTAAGGTTGATGTAAAGGTCGAGTTTGAGGGCAAAACGGCTGTAATAGGCCATGGACTTGACATAGATACTATGATGGCAAGCGCAAAAGCCTATGTTGGAGCACTAAATAGCTACCTTCGCATACATAAAAACTAAAATTTTAGCTGGCTGCTAAATTTGCAGCTGGCTACTTTAAATTTAATCCGAAAACTATATAAATTTTTAAAATTCAAAGTCTCTATTTAAAAAAATAGATTTTACTATCTTTACAAATTTTAAAATCTTTACTCACTCGCCTTAGTAACTTACTAATTTTAGGGCTCATAAATATTCGCCACTAAATTTAGAGCCGAAATTACTCGCTCATAAATTTTAAAATTTGCTAGATTCTCATCTTGGATTGTTAAATTCGTGTTTTGTAGAGCTGGCTATTAAATTTATATCCAAAAATGCCAGCTCTAATTTGAAATTTTACTCGAAGAATAAATTCTTGACTTACTACCCAACTATCTTTTTAACAGCTAGTGAAGCTAAATTTAGCCCAAAGCAAGCAGTCACGCCCATGAAGCTTCCAAGTGGCTTGCAAAGTGGCTCTTCTGTTGAAAAGACCACGTCAAATTTACCGCTAAAGCCTGATTTTTTGAGCTCATATCTATATTTTCTAGCTAGTGGATCGACAGAGGTTTTCCAAACGCAGGCCACCTTTGTCTTGGTTGGATCAACCCTTTTTGCCCCACCCATCGAGGCTATAAATTTGCTAGGATCTACCGCATTTGCAAGGGCAATCTTGGCGGTGATATCATCGATCGCGTCGATCACCACGTCAAATTTACTAAAGTCAAATCCAGCGACAAACTCAGGCGTGATTAGCGTCTGAATAGGCGTTATACAAGGATAAATTTTGGCAAACTCCTCCACCTTTATGCCGCCAACGTTTTCGCTGTAAATTTGGCGATTTTGATTTGTTATGTCAAAGGTGTCTTTATCGATCAGCGTGATGCTCCCAACCCCGCTTCTAGCAAGCGCATCTACGCACATTCCACCCACACCACCAGCTCCACAAACTAGCACTTTTGCGCTTTGAAGCCTGCTAAAACCATCCTCACCAAAGAGCCATCTTATCCTTGTAAATCTATCATTTTGCATCAAATTTCCCCTTTAGGCTCTCCAAGCTCTCATATGAAGTCATATTTAGTTTTATGGGCGTTATCGTGGCAAAGCCCTCATTTACCTTGCTGATGTCACTTGGCTCGCCTTTTTCGTATTCAAGCGCAGCATTTCCAAGCCAGTAGTACTCGATACCTCTTGGGTTGCGATTAAGCGTAGCATGCGTGGCGTAGGTGCGTTTGCCAGCTGGGACGATGGAGTAGCCTTTGAAATTTTTGCTAGTTACAGCCGGAATATTTATATTTAGGAATTCTCTTTGATTTAGCGAAATTTCACCCTCTAGCACCTTTGATACGATAAATTTCACCACCTCTTTTGCTAGCTCAAAGCCAAGTTCATTTAATGAATTATTTGCATAAAACTGCGAAAAGGCAATACTTCTAATGCCTTGCAAAACGCCCTCCATCGCCGCTCCGCACGTGCCAGAGTAGGTTATATCTTCGCCTAAATTTGCTCCGTGATTTATGCCACTTATCACTAGATCTGGCTTTTTATTATAAAGCGCGTGAAGTGCGAGATAGACGCAGTCACTTGGCGTTGCGTCATCGAGTTTAAAAAAGTTATCATCAAGTTTTATAAACCTAAGTGGTCTTGTGAGTGTCAAAGAGTGAGCGCAGGCTGATTTTTCAGAGCTTGGAGCTACGATCGTGACGTTCACGCCATCTAGCTCGCTTAAAGCTTCTTTTAAAGCAAGCAAGCCAGCCGCTTCAAATCCATCGTCATTTGTTATCAAAATTTCTTTCAAATTTTATCCTTTAAAGGGTTGGATTTTATCACAGCTTTCTTAAAATTTTAAAGAATTTTTGCGTATAATGCCCCCAAAAAAAGACCTGATGAAAGTGTGTAAATGAAAATTTTAGTCTCCGCTCTTGAGCCATCGGCAAATTTGCATTTAAAAGAAATTTTGAAAAATTTCGAGGGCGAATTTGAGCTAATGGGAATTTTTAGCGAAGAGCTAGGCGCGCCATATATGAAAAGTAGCGAGTTTTCAGCGATGGGTTTTGTCGAGGTTTTGCCGCTCATTTTTAAGGCAAAAAAGGCGATGAAAGTGATGAGCCAGATGGCAAAAGAGGCTGATGCCGTGCTTCTAATAGACAGCCCAGCCTTTAACTTACCGCTTGCAAAAGCGATAAAAGAGGCTGGCGCAAAAGTAGCCGTGACATACTATATCTTGCCTCAAGTTTGGGCGTGGAAGCCAAAAAGAGTGAGCGTGGTTGAGAGGTATTGTGACAACCTAGCTTCGATCCTGCCATTT
Organism: Campylobacter concisus; assembly: GCF_002914005.1. GTDB lineage: Bacteria > Campylobacterota > Campylobacteria > Campylobacterales > Campylobacteraceae > Campylobacter_A > Campylobacter_A concisus_N. The sequence continues at coordinate 37,328 of NZ_POZU01000007.1, forward strand.
GATGCGAAATTTTATAGCCGATCGACCTACGTGGGACATCCTTTGATGGATGAGATAAAGCTTAAGAAAACTAGTCTAAGTAGCAGTGGCAAAGTGGCGTTTTTGCCAGGATCAAGAAGGTCAGAGATTTCAAGACTGATGCCAGTTTATAGAGAGCTTGCTGAGAATATTGAGGCAAAAAGGTTACTTGTCGTGCCACCATTTTTGCTTGATAAAGTGGGCGAAATTTATGGCGATGTGAGTGATTTTGATATCGTCTCAAATACGCCTGAAGCCTTGTATGAGAGCGACTTTGCCTTTGTTTGCTCAGGTACGGCTACTCTTGAAGCAGCGCTCATTGGTACGCCATTTGTGCTAGCATATAAGGCAAAAGCAATAGATATTTTTATAGCTAGAAAATTTGTAAAGATCAAGCACGCTGGACTTGCAAATATAATGTTTGATTTCATGGGCAAAGAGCCGCTTCATGAGGAGTTTATCCAAGAGCTTGCAACGGCTGAAAATTTGCTAAGAGCTTATGAGAGCTGCGATAGGCAGAAATTTTTAAAAGGCTGTGACGAATTGAGAGAGTATTTGTCGCATGGCAGCAGTAAAAATGTAGTAAAAATTTTAAAAAATATGGAGTAAAAAATGAGTGAACCAATGACAATGCACGGATATGAAAAGATAGAAGCTGAGCTAAAAGATTTAAGGCTGGTGCAACGCCCTCAAATCGTAACTGAGATCGACATCGCAAGAAGCCACGGCGATCTAAAAGAAAATGCCGAGTATCACGCAGCAAAAGAAAAGCAAGCCTTTATAGACGCTAGGATCGCAGAGCTAAGCGCACTTTTAGCAAATGCCGAAGTGATCGATCCAAGTAGCTACGAGCATGATAGAGTTAGGTTTGGCTCAAGCGTTACGATAATGGACGAGGAAACTGAAATAGAGCATACATATACGATAGTTGGCATTAGTGAAAGCGACATCGACAAAGGCTATATCTCGATAAACTCACCTCTTGCAAAGCAGCTTTTGGGTAAGGCTGAGGGCGATGAAGTGGTGCTAAATTTACCAAAAGGCAGAAGCGACGTTGAGATTGTAAAAATTTGCTATAAGCCTATAAAATTTGACTAAAAAGATGAGACAAAGAGTCAGAAACTGCTTTTTGGCTCTGCTATTTTTTAATTAAGGCAAAATTTGAGCGAATATCTATATGCCCCTGTTATAAAAGAAGGTGCGATCTTTATAGCTGATGCGCATGAAAACGTAAACCGAAATGGCTTTTTAAAATTTTTAAGAGCTGTTGATAGCGGGGAGATCAAAGAGCCGCCACAAATTTTTTTATTAGGCGATATGTTTGATTTTTTAACGGGCGAGGGCGAATACACAAGAGAATTTTACGCTGAGCACTTAAGCCTTATAAATAAAATTTCACAAAAGGTAGAAATTTTTTACTTCGAGGGCAACCACGACTTTAGACTTTCAAATTTATTTAATAAAACAAGAGAAATTTGGGATGGGCGTGAGATGCTGCGTTATAAAAGAGTTAGGGTTTATGATATTTACGATCAGCCAGCAAATTTTAAAACGATCAATGAAGAGCGCGTCCAGATCGCACATGGTGATATATTTTTACCTTTTATAGATAAATACGCACTTAGATTTTTGCGCGTAAAATGGTTTTTAAAATTTATGAATGCTTTGGATAAATTTTTAAATTTTAAAATATCAAAAGCGATACTAGCCAAACTTACCAATAAAAATTTAGACTATAAAATTCCTAATTTTAAGGAGCTAATGAGTAAGCATTTGCAAGGATATGAGGCTGGTATTGTGATAGAGGGACACTATCATCAAGGCGAGCAATTTAATATTTATGATAGATTTTATATAAATTTACCTTGTTTTGCATGTGAGCAAAGTTATTTTGTTGTAGAATACGCCCAGCAAAAATTAAATTTGCTCAAAATGAGTTTGAAAGGACATTGATGTTTGGAGATAACGTACTAAAAACGGACTCAAACGAGATGGAACTTGTTGATTTTCGTATCTTTAAAAAGACCGAAAACAAAGTATATGAAGGAATATACGGAGTCAATGTCGCAAAGGTGCGGGAGATCATTAAGATGCCAAATCTTACAGAGCTTCCTGGCGTTCCCGAGTATATCGAGGGAATTTTTGATTTAAGGGGCGTGGTGATCCCTGTCATAAATTTGGCAAGATGGATGAATATTATCGAGCCAACTGAAGGCGTAGTTATAAAGCCACGTGTTATTATTGCTGAGTTTAGTGGTATTTTGATCGGTTTTATCGTCCATGAGGCAAAAAGGATCAGGCGCATAAGCTGGAAAGATATTGAGCCAGCAAATTTTGCTTCAGGTTCTGGCGCTTTAGATAAAGGCAAAATAACAGGCGTAACAAGAATAGAAAATGATGAAGTTTTGCTTATTCTTGATCTTGAAAGCATAGTAGAAGAGCTTGGAATTTACTCACCAAAGATCGAATTTGATGTAACAGATGATCAAAAATTAAAAGGTGTTTCTTTAGTTTTAGATGATAGCTCGACTGCTAGAAAGCTGGTAAAAGATGCTCTTGAGAAAATGGGACTTAGCGTGGTTGAGGCTAAAAACGGCGTTGAGGGCTTGGAGAGAATGGAAGAGCTTTATCAAAGATACGGAGAGAACCTATCAAGAGAGCTTAGAGTTATCTTAAGTGATATCGAAATGCCACAGATGGATGGATACCGCTTTGCTTCAACTCTTAAAAACGATGAAAGATTTAAAGAAGTACCAATAGTATTTAACTCCTCATTGAGTAATGATTTTAGTGAAATCAAGAGCAAAGAAGCTGGTGGTGCGGCGTATCTTACAAAATTTGATGCAAGCATATTTTATCAAGAAGTGCTAAAGGTTATTGAAGCACATTCTAAATCTGCAAAATGAGGTGAAACATGGATGATATGAAAGAAATAATGGAAGACTTTTTAATAGAAGCTTTCGAACTTATTGAGCAGATAGACCATGACCTTGTTGAACTAGAGGCAAACCCTGAAGATTTGGAATTATTAAATAGAATTTTCCGTGTTGCTCACACAGTAAAAGGTAGCTCAAGCTTTTTAAATTTTGATGTTTTAACAGAGCTTACTCACCATATGGAGGATGTTTTAAATAAAGCTAGAAAAGGCGAGCTAAAGATCACTCCAGACATTATGGACGTAGTTCTTGAGTCAGTTGATATGATGAAAGGCTTATTAAGTAGCATTAGAGATCATGGAAATGATACAGCTGCTGGCATTGATATTAAAAACATTTGTGCAAGACTTACTCAAATTTCTGAAGGCGAGGCTCCAGCAGCAGCTCCAGAAGCTCCTACCACACCAGTAGCTGAGCCAGTGCCAGAGCCAGCACAAGAGCCAGAACCAGCTGCACCTACCGAAGAAGCACCAGAGATAAGTGATGCTGAACTTTCAAAGCTAAGCGACTCTGAAGTAGAAGCTGAGATAGAGAGGCTTTTAAAAGTTAGGAAAGCTGAAGATAAGGCTAGACGTGCTTCAAAAGGCATAGCTCCAAAATCTCCTAGTGAGATAGCCCCGGCTGCAAGTAGTACTTCAGCTCCAGCTGCAAAAGCAGAGAGCAAAGAAAAAGATGGAGATAAAAAGGTCCCAGCAGCAAGTAGCGGTGCAGTAGCGCAGGAACAAACTATACGTGTTGAAGTAAAAAGGCTTGATCATTTGATGAACCTAATTGGTGAGCTTGTTCTTGGCAAAAACCGCTTATTAAAAATTTATGATGACGTGGAAGAGAGATATGAGGGTGAGAAATTCCTTGAAGAGCTAAATCAAGTAGTCTCAAGCCTAAGTCTAGTTACGACTGATATTCAGCTTGCCGTTATGAAAACAAGAATGCTTCCAATAGCAAAAGTCTTTAATAAATTCCCACGTATGATACGCGATCTTAGCCGCGACCTTGGTAAGCAAATCGATCTTGAAATTTCAGGTGAAGAGACAGAGCTTGATAAGTCAATCGTAGAAGAGATCGGCGATCCACTAGTTCACATCATCAGAAATTCATGCGATCATGGTATCGAGGATCCTGAGACAAGAAAGGCTGCAGGCAAGCCAGAAAAAGGTCTTGTTCAGCTAAAAGCTTACAATGAAGGTAATCACATCGTTGTTGAGATAGTTGATGATGGTAAGGGTTTAGATGCTGACATGCTTAAATCTAAATCGATAGAAAAAGGTATCATCACTGAGCGAGAAGCTGATGCGATGAGTGAAAAAGAGGCATTTGGACTTATTTTTAGACCAGGATTTTCAACTGCGGCAAAAGTTACAAACGTATCTGGTCGTGGTGTTGGTATGGACGTTGTTAAAACTAATATCGAAAAACTAAACGGTATCATTGATATTGAAAGTGAAGTTGGAAAAGGCACGGTTATGAAGCTTAAAATTCCACTCACGCTTGCGATTATTCAGTCATTGCTTGTTGGAACGCAAGAAGAATTTTATGCTATTCCACTTGCTAGTGTTCTTGAAACTGTTCGTGTGCCGATTGATGATATTTACACGATCGATGGCAAAAATGTACTAAGGCTAAGAGATGAAGTCTTGTCTCTTGTTAGACTTTCTGACGTATTTGGTGTTGAAAAAGCATTTGATGGCGGAGATCAAACTTATGTCGTAATAATCGGTGTTGCTGAAGCAAAACTAGGTATTATAGTCGATACTTTGGTTGGACAAGAAGAGATTGTTATTAAATCAATGGGCGATTATTTACAAAATATCCCAGGTATTGCTGGTGCGACTATTAGAGGTGATGGCCGTGTGACATTGATTATTGATGTTGGTGCTATGATGGAGATGGCAAAAGATATCAAGGTAGACATTAGGGCCGAAATAGAAGATAGCACAAAAGCAAAGGAAAAACCAAGCGATTATAAAGTCTTAATAGTCGATGACTCAAAAATGGATAGAACTATCATGCAAAAAGCGCTTGAACCAACTGGGGTAACGATAATAGAAGCCACAAACGGTGTTGAGGCACTAAATATCGTAAAATCCGGAGAGCACTCTTTTGATGCGATTTTGATAGATATTGAGATGCCAAGAATGGATGGATATACACTAGCTGGCGAAATTAGAAAATACTCTAAGTACAGAAATTTACCACTTATTGCTGTTACATCAAGGACTTCAAAAACAGATAGATTACGTGGCGTAGAAGTTGGAATGACTGAGTATATTACAAAACCATATTCAGCCGAATACCTAGAAAATGTCGTTAGAAAGAATATAAAATTAGCTTAGGGGTAAGGGATGAACAATAAACTAAATCAAGTTTTAAGCAAACAAAAACAGCAAATAAATGGTCCTGAGTTAAAAAATAATGAGGATATAGTTCAGCTAGTAGGATTTGTTGTCGGTGAGGAAGAGTACGCAATACCTATTTTAAATATCCAAGAGATAATCAAACCTATTGAATATACACGTGTTCCTAGTGTACCTGATTATGTTCTTGGCGTATTTAACCTACGTGGAAATGTTATTCCGCTTATTGATTTGCGTAAGCGTTTTTCACTAAATGTCACAAAACAAAGCCCAAGCACAAGATATATCGTTATGAAAGATGCGGATAATATCGCTGGCTTTGTGATAGATCGCTTGACGGAGGCTATCAGAATAGACCGCAACAGGATCGATCCGCCACCAGAGACTTTAGTAAAAGACAAAGGCATGATTTATGGTATTGGTAAGCGTGATCAAAATATCCTTACGATCTTAAAAGTTGAAAGCCTTTTAAAACGTGATTTTTAGGGTATAGCTTGATAAAACTTTGTGTTTTTGATTTTGACTCTACAATAATGGACGGCGAGACGATAGATATTCTCGCCGCCGCTAATAATGCTAGTGAAGAAGTAGCTAATATAACTAAGCGTTCGATGAACGGTGAGCTTGATTTTTTTGAAAGTCTTACAAAAAGAGTAAAATTTTTAAAAGGATTGCCACTTTTAAAAGTAAATGAAATTTGCAAAAATTTACCCATAATGCCTGGAGCTGGCGAGCTAATAGAGGCTTTAAAGCAAAAAGGTATCAAAGTTGTGGTTTTTAGCGGTGGATTTCACAATGCAACCGATGTAATGCAAAAAAAGCTTAATTTTGATGCAAATTTTGCAAATATCTTGCATCATAAAGATGGAATTTTAAGTGGTGAAGTTGGCGGAGAAATGATGTTTGGTAGTTCAAAGGGAGATATGATTGACCGCTTGTGTGGACTATTAAATTTAGGCAAGGACGAGATAATGTGTGTTGGGGACGGGGCCAATGACATATCGATGTTTAGAAAGTGCGACCTTAGCATTGCATTTTGTGCAAAAGATATCTTAAAAAAAGAAGCGACACATTGTGTTGATGTTAAAGATTTGCGTGAAATTTTAAAATTTATAAGGTAGAAACTAATGTATGACAACGAAGCTAAATTCTCTCTTTGGTGTGATTTTATAGAGAGAAATTTTTTACAAAGCGAATTTAACTCTTTATTGGAAAATAATGTTATAAACGGTGCTACAAGCAACCCAGCTATTTTTAAAACAGCATTTGCTTCACCTGCTTATAAAAAGATAATAGAAACTAGCAATAAACGCCACCCAAAAGATCTTTATGAAATTTTGGCTACTCAAGATATAAAAATTGCAGCATGTAAAATGTTAAGAAATTATGCAAACGGCGATGATGGCTTTGTAAGCATTGAGGTTGATCCAAATTTAAGTGACGATACAGCCGCAACGATAGAGGAAGGTATCAGACTTCATAATCTAATATCAATGCCAAATGTTATGATAAAAATTCCAGCTACAAAAGATGGCTATGAGGCGATGAGCACACTTATGGCAAAGGGGATTAGCGTAAATGCTACGCTTATATTCTCGCCAGATCAGGCTAAAAACTGTCTTGAATCTTTTAAAGAAGGCAGTAAAGCTTATGCAAGTCGCTTTATAGATACTACTATGCCAAAAGGTGTGATAAGTGTTTTTGTAAGTAGATTTGATAGAAAACTTGATGAGATTATGGCTGCAAAGAGCTTGCCAACGGGACAAATTGGCATAATGAATGCTGCAAATATATATCATCTGATCGAAGATTTTGGACTAGAAAATGTAAGAACGCTTTTTGCAAGCACAGGTGTAAAAGGCGGTGGTTTAAGAGGGGATTATTACGTTAGAGAGCTAATGTATAAAAATTCTATAAATACAGCACCAATAGAGACGATAAAAGAATTTATAAAAGAAAAAGCAGAGGCAAAAAATGTGCCTAGTAAAGAAAATATCTCAAGCTTTTTCCAGATTATAAAAAATAATGAGATAGATATAAATGTCGTTTATAAAGATTTATTAAGCGACGGTTTAAAGCAGTTTGTATCAGCATTTGATGATATTATGAAATCACTTTAAATAAAGAAGCCTAAGCTAATACAAAAACAGCAAAAGTGATCATTCTTAAACAAGCTTTATTTGAAATTTATAAAGCATTGGATAAAATCAGCACCTATTTTTTTATGAAAGGAAAACGATGTTAGAGGGTATCGTTAGAGAGAGTATCGGTAAGAAGTCTGCGAAGGCTTTGAGAAGAGATGGTTATCTAATCGCCAACATTTATGGCAAGGGATTAGAGAATGTTGCAGCTGCTTTTAAAGTAAATGACTTTATTAAAGAAGCGCGCAAAAAAGAGAGCCTTGCTTTTGATGTAAAAGTAGGCGGAAAAGTTTATAATGTCGTTATTGTTGATTACCAAAGAGATGTTGTTACAAGCGATCTTAAACACGTAGATCTAAAAGTAGCACTTCCAGGCGTTTTATCAAAATATATGATCCCAGTTAAGCCAGTTGGAACACCTATTGGTCTTAAAAATAAGGGTGTTTTGATACAGTCAAAAAGACGTCTTTGTGTAAAATGCACAGCTGAAAATTTACCAAATTCATTTGATGTTGATGTAAGCAAACTTGACATTGATGATACGATCTTGGTTCGTGATATCACAGCTCCTAAAGGCGTTACTATTATTGACGCTGACCGTGTTGCGGTACTTGGAGTTATTAAAGCTAAATAAAAAGGGCTTTTGTGACACTAATAGTGGGGCTGGGGAATCCTGGTCCCAAATACGAAAACACTAGACACAACATAGGCTTTATTCTTATAGACCTCCTAAAAGACTCAAATTTTAAAGATGTTAGCTCAGCTAAATTTCAAGGCGAAGTTTTTAAATTTAACGACATTATCTTGCTAAAACCAACGACCTTTATGAACCTTTCAGGTCAAAGTGTTAAGGCGGTAAAAGACTTTTATAAGCCAGATAGGATCATTGTCATCCACGACGATCTTGATCTTAGTTTTGGCGCTGTTAAATTTAAAAAAGGCGGCAGTAGCGGTGGGCACAACGGCATAAAATCAATCGACGGACTAATCGGCAACGACTACGAAAGGGTGCGTGTTGGCATAGGGCATGAGGGCGATGCTAAAAATTTCGTCCTTGGCGAGTTTAGCGACGAGGAGAAAAAGGCTTTAGATGAAATTCTAGCCTATACAAAAAATGCAGTTTGCGAGCTATTAAAGAGCGATATCAATGAAATTTCACAAAAATTTACGGTAAAAAAAGGTCTTATCAAATGAAACTATATGCCAGATACGTTGGCTGGGTCTATATAAAATCTTTTCTTATCGTATTTTTAGCGCTTGAACTATTTTATGTTGGTATCGATCTACTTACAAATTTAAAAGATCTGCCGCCATCTGCAAACCTTCAGCTCCTTTATGTTGGGCTTACATCGCTTAGCGCTATTGGTTACGTTTTGCCACTTTCGCTCATTTTCGCACTCATTATTTTACATGTAAATATGGTCAGATCAAATGAGCTAATCAGTTTTTATGCGCTTGGCATTAGTAAAAATAGCTTAATTTTTCCACCATTTTTTATTGCACTTTTTATAACTATTTTTTATTTTGGCTTAAATTTTACTCCATTTGCCTATGCACACGACTATCAAAAAAGCATCGCTAAAAATACGGCTTTCTCAAAAAGCACAAATGATTCGTTTTTAAAATTTGAAGGCAAATTTATCTACATAAAAGAGCTAAATTCTGTTAATCAAATAGCAAATGATGTTAGAATTTTTGAGATAAATGGCACAAATTTACTCTCAACTACATTTGCAAATCACGCTAATTTTAAAGACAATGAGTGGATTTTAAAAGATGTTAATCAAACTCTTTTGCCGCAAATTTTAGAGCTTGGTGAGGCTGGTTTTAATAAAATACAAAGTGATAGCTTAGATGCATTAAAAGGCTTTAAGCCAAAGAGTATTGAAAGCGCTGTTAGCGTTGAAAACTCAAAATTTAATATCCCAGATGCGATAAATTTTATAAAGACATTTAAAGATGAAGGCATCGGCCTTGATAGCGCAAAAACAGCTTTTTACAACCTTGCTATCGCTCCATTTTTTGCACCATTTTTATTGCTCATTTTTTACTATCATTTGCCTGTAACTGGTAGATTTTTTAATCTTGCACTTTCGACTTTTATCTTTGTTGTGATAACCCTTGTCGTTTGGGGGCTGCTCTTTATTCTTGCAAAATTTGCACAAACTTCTGTGATCTTGCCAGAGATTGGTATAGTTTTGCCAGTCATTTTACTTTTTGTATACGCCATTTATCTCATAAAATCGCATCGTTAAGCCAAATTTTGGCAAGCTTTTTGTAAAATCAAGCCATTTTAATAAAGGCTATTTTATGGATTTTAAAGAGCTTGCAAATAGATACAAAACCCCACTTTATATTTATGATTTTAACCACATAAAAAACCGCTACGAAGCACTAAAGAATGCATTTTTTGCTAGAAAATCTCTCATTTGTTATGCGGTAAAAGCAAACTCAAATTTAAGTGTTTTAAAATTTCTAGCTGATCTTGGAGCTGGATTTGACTGTGTTAGCATTGGCGAAGTAAAAAGAGCGCTTTTAGCAGGCGCGAAGAGATATCAGATCATTTTTAGTGGTGTTGGCAAGAGCGATGATGAGCTAAAAGAGGCTTTAAAAAATGAAATTTTACTCATAAATGTTGAGAGTTTTGCTGAACTTTTAAGGCTTGAAGAGATCGCAAAAGATCTAGGCTTAAAGGCAAGAATTAGCATTAGGGTAAATCCAGGTGTCGATGCAAAAACTCACCCATATATCTCAACAGGACTAAATGAAAATAAATTTGGTGTTGATGCGGAAACAGCCAAAAAAATGTACATTCACGCTAAAAATTCTAACTCTCTTGAGCCAACTGGTATACATTTTCATATCGGCTCACAGCTGACATCACTTAGCCCGATAATCGATGCTGCAAATATCGTTAGCGAGCTTTTAAGAGAGCTAAGAGCGCTTGAGATTGATATTAAATTTTTTGACGTTGGCGGCGGACTTGGCATCATTTATAACGATGAAAAAGAGATAAATTTATATGACTACGCTCAAGGAATTTTAGCTGCACTAAAGGGTCAAGATGTGACTATCGTATGTGAGCCAGGGCGTTTTATCGTAGGTAATGCTGGCTATTTTGTCGCAAGCGTTTTATATGAGAAATTTAACGGCAAAAAGAGATTTGTCATCACTGATGGTGCGATGAATGATCTTATAAGGCCAAGCCTTTATGGTGCTCATCATGAAATTTTTGTTTATGGCAAAGATAAAAATTTAGGCCCATGCGATGTGGTTGGTCCAGTTTGTGAAAGCGGTGATTTTTTGGCTAAAGATATAGAGCTACCAGAGTGCGAGAGCGGCGATATCATCGTGGTAAAAGGTGCTGGAGCTTACGGTTTTAGCATGAGTTCAAACTACAACACAAGAAACAGAGCCGCTGAAGTTTGCGTGCTTGATGGCAAAGATAGACTTATAAGAAGACGTGAGAGCTTTGAAGATGTCGTGGCACTTGAGAGAGAATTTTTGGAGAGCGCTGATGCAAGAGCTAAATGAGCTTAGAAAAGAGATCGATGCGATCGATGATCTCATCTTAAATAAACTAAATGAAAGGATGATTTTAGTTGAGCAAATCGGTAAGCTAAAGCAAACTAGCGGAACGCCTATATATCGTCCTGAGCGTGAGCGAGCCATCATAAACCGACTAACTAGTCTTAGCAAAGACAAAGCTTTAAATAAAGCTGCTATTGAAGCCATTTATCTTGAAATTTTTGCTGTAAGTAGAAATTTAGAAATGCCTCAAAAGATCGTCTATTTAGGGCCTGAAGGCACTTACACGCATCAGGCGGCTCAGAGTAGATTTGGTGCGATGAGTTCATATTTGCCACTTGCGACCATCGAGGCGGTTTTTACAAAGCTAGCTCAAAAAGAGGCGAAATATGGCGTTGTGCCTATTGAAAATAATACCGAAGGCGCTGTTGGCGCTACGCTTGATTGTTTGAGTAAATTTAGTGATATAAAAATAGTTGCTGAGCTTTATGTGGATATCCATCACAGCTTTGTTAGCATAAATGAAAATTTAAAAGAGATAAAGCGAATTTATTCACATCCGCAAGGGTATAATCAATGCCGTAAATTTTTAGAAGATCATATGCTAAACGAAATTGAATTTGTTCCAGCAAAATCAACCGCAGCAGCTGCATATATGGCATCAATGGATAGAAACTCAGCTGCCATTTGCTCAAAGATCGCAGCAAAAATTTATAACGTACCGATCGTTTATGAGACGATTGAAGACAATATGGCAAATAGAACGAGATTTCTCATTCTTAGCGATTTTAAAAACGCAAGAATTGAAAACTCGAAAACTTCGATCCTTGCAAAGACTGATCACAGCCCAGGACGCCTTGCTGATCTGCTTTCTATCTTTAAAAATGAAAATATCAATATCACAAAACTTGAGTCACGCCCTATTAAGCAACGCGAGTTTAAATCGATGTTTTATCTTGATTTTGAAGGGCATATCGACGATGAGAAGGTGCAAAACGCCTTTGAACTCGCAAAAGAGAGCGGTGCTGAGATAAGCTGGTTAGGAAGTTATTTAAACGGAGAAGAGTAATGAAGTTTAATGATTTTTTAGATGATTTAGTTAATTACGAGGCTGGAAAGCCGATCGAGCTTGTAGTTAGAGAGTTTGGCATCGAGGCAAAAGATGTGATAAAGCTAGCTAGCAACGAAAATCCTTTTGGCACTAGCAAACGTGTAGAAGAGGCGCTAAAAGAGGTTGCTAAAAAAGCGCATCTCTATCCAGACGATAGCTACTTTGAGCTAAAAGAAGGGCTGGCTAAGAAATTTGGCGTAACTAGCAAAAATTTAATCATCGGCTCTGGAAGTGATCAGATCATAGAATACGCACTTCACGCAAAGGCAAATAAGCAAAGTGGCGTTTTGATGGCCGGCGTGACATTTGCGATGTATGAAATTTATGCAAAGCAAACTGGAGCTAAAATTTATCGCACAAAGAGCGTGGAACATGATCTAAAAGATTTTTTAGAAATTTATAATGCGCATAAAGATGAAATTTCTGTCATCTTTCTTTGCTTGCCAAACAATCCTTTGGGCGAGTGTTTGGACGCAGATGAGGTCTTTAAATTTATAAAAAGCGTTGATGAAAACACGCTTGTTGTGCTTGATTGTGCTTACAACGAATTTGCTAAATTTAAAGATAGCAAAAAAGAGATAAAGCCAAGCGAGGTGGTGAAATTTAAAAATGCCATCTATCTTGGCACTTTCTCAAAGGCCTACGCACTTGGCGGCATGCGCGTGGGATACGGCGTGGCAAATGAAGAGATCATAGGCGCTCTTTCAAAGCTAAGAGCTCCGTTTAACATCACAACTCCAAGCCTAAGAGCAGCGATAGTAGCGCTTGGAGATGATGAATTTGTGCAAAAAACTATGCAAAATAACTTTGAGCAAATGAAGAGATATGAGGAGTTTGCAAAGCAAAATGGCATCGAATTTATCCCAAGCTACACAAATTTCATAACTTTTAAATTTAACGAGCCAAAATCAAGCCAGATATGCGAAAAGATGCTAAAAAAAGGTATAATTTTACGAGATTTAAAAAGCTACGCCTTAAATGCGGTGAGAATCACCATCGGTCAGGCATGGCAAAACGATAGAGTTTTTGAAGAGTTAGAGCAAATTTTAAAGTAGGGATATGGATTTTAAGGCATTACTTCATCAAATAAGTCAAATTTATCAAAAGCTTTCATTGAAGCAAAAAATCGTTGCAGCTAGCTCGATCGTCTTGGTCGTGGCATTTTTGGTCTTTCTGACACTTTATAAAAATAAAAGCGAAAATTTTGCAGGCTACAGCGTCCTTTTTGAAAATATTAGCCCAAACGATTCAGCCTTAATACTTGATCAGTTAAACAAAGATGGCATTAAATATAAATTAGCAAACGAAGGCACTATTCTTGTGCCAACGAGCGATGTCTATAAAGAGCGTATCGCTGTTGCAACGCTTGGAATACCAAAAGAGAGCAAAATCGGCTTTGAAATTTTTGATAAGCAGGAATTTGGTGCGACTGATGCCGAGCAGAGAGTAAAATTTCAAAGAGCGCTTGAGGGCGAGCTAGCTAGAACGATCGAGAGTCTTTCTTCTATCCAAAAAGCGACTGTTCGTATCGCTATCCCTAAAGAGAGCGTTTTTACTGAAAGACAAGCGCTTCCAACCGCTTCTATCGTTGTTGAGCTAAAGCCAGGCGTTAGTCTAAACGCAAAGCAAATTTTTGGTATTAAAAACCTTGTCGCTGCCTCTGTTACAAACTTGAGCACAGAAAATGTAAAGATCGTCAATCAAGACGGAGTCGCACTTGGCGATGAAGACGGTGAGTTTGATAGTGATGCTATAGCTCAGCAGATACGCTATAAACGTGAGTTTGAAAATAATTACGAGCAAAAGATCGTAAATGTACTAGCTCCTATCGTGGGCGGTGCGGACAAGGTCGTAGCAAAGGTAAATATCGACTTTGACTTCGACAAAAAAGATACAAAAAGTGAAGTTTATGACCCAAATAACGTCGTAAGAAGCGAGAGCAATATCGAAGAAAAACGCCAAGGCTCAGCTCCAAATGAAGTAGGTGGCGTCCCAGGTGCAGTTAGCAACATTGGCCCTGTTCAAGGCCTTGATGACAGCACTTTAAAAGAGCAGTACAACAAAAGCTCGCAGCAGACAAACTATGAAATTTCAAAGAAAGTAACAAGCATCAAAGGGCAGTTTGCTAGTATAAACAGAGTAAGTGCAGCTGTCGTTATAGACGGACTTTATCAGAGTAAAAAAGATAGCGACGGCAAGCCAACTGGCGAGCTTGAATTTGCCCCACTTACCAAAGAGCAAAGAGAATCAATCACAAATTTAATCAAACAATCAATCGGCTATAACCAAAATAGAGGCGATGAAGTAAGCTTAGATAACTTTGAGTTTAAAACTGGCAAAGATATAAGCACTAGCGAGAAGATGGATGGCTTTGTGAATAACTATGTAGTGCCATTTATGCCGCTGTTAAAATATATTTTTGCAGCATTGTTGCTTTATATTTTCTACAAAAAAGTCATTGTGCCATTTATGCAAAAGATGCTTGAAGAGACAAAAGAAGAAGAGGAGCAAGTTCAAGATGGTCTTGAAGATATTGAGGTAGATGCCGAAGATACGCTTGAGAAATTTAAAGCTGCTCGCAAAAAGGTCGAAGAGCAACTAGGACTTAGTGGCGAGTTTAATGAAGATGAACTAAAATACGATGTTTTACTTGAGAAAATGAGAGCGGTCATCACAGAAAGAAATGAAGAGATAGCAATGCTACTTCAAGATATGGTAAAAAATGACAGCGACTTTAATATGCATAAGGAAATTTGATGTCAATAAAGCTAAATGACAAGCAAAAAATGATTTATGATGATCTATCGATGCCTGAAAAGATTGCTATTTTGCTGATTCAGCTTGGCGAAGAGGCAACTGCTCTTATATTTTCTCACATGGATGTTGATGTCATCACTGAAATTTCAGGCTATATCGCAACCGCAAAAAACATAGACAAACAAGTCGCAAGTGCCGTACTAGAAGAATTTTACGCATTAATGCAGTCAAATCAATATATGAGAAGTGGCGGTTTAGAGTACGCAAAAGAAATTTTGTACCGCACATTTGGTCCAGAGGCTGCTCAGAAAATTTTAGATAAGCTTGCAAAAAGCATGGAAAACTCAAAAAGCTTTGGCTATCTTGATAAGATAAAACCACAACAGCTTGCAGACTTTATCATAAAAGAGCACCCTCAAACCATCGCACTAATACTAGCTCACATGGACTCAACGAGCGCTGCTGAAACGCTTAGTTTTTTCTCAGATGAGTTAAGAAGCGAAGTTGTTATTAGAATGGCAAATCTTGGTGATATTAGCCCATCGGTAATTAAGCGTGTTTCAACCGTACTTGAGGGCAAGCTTGAAAGTCTTACATCATACAAAGTCGAAGTTGGCGGTCCAAGAGCCGTGGCAGAAGTGCTTAATAGACTTGGGCAAAAAGCTAGTAAAAGCACGATCGAGCGTATTGAGCAAAGTGATGATAAGCTTGCAACAACGATTAAAGAGCTTATGTTTACCTTTGAAGATATTATCAACCTTAACGCAACTGCGATTAGAGAAATTCTTAAAAATGTCGATAAAAAAGACCTTATGATCGCGTTTAAGGGCTCAAGCGATGGCATCAAGGATAAATTTTTATCAAATATGTCTCAGCGTGCAGCAGAAGCCTTTAAAGAGGAGATGCAATATCTTGGTGCGGTGCGTGTAAAAGATGTTGAAGAGGCTCAAAGACGCATAGTAGAGACAGTGCAAACTCTAGCTGATCAAGGTGTGTTCCAAGTTGGCGAAGCAGATGAGATGATAGAATGAAAAGCAGTGTAATAACTAGTGAGACTTCTCCAGCTCACTTTATAGAAAATTACAGATTTAAGGTGCTTGGAGTTGGAGAGCGAGCCGCAGATAGTGCTCCTGTATTGATAGAAGAAAATAATCTTAGTGAAGAGCTAAGCGAGCAAAATTTTGGGCAAAAGGGTGAAAATTTTGTTCCTCAAGCTAGCCACCAAACACAAGCAAGCCCACAAAACCACTTTGCTTCTCAGGCTCAAAGTCCACAAATGCAGCAAACAGGCGAGTCAAGCTTTGTCGAAGAATTGCTTAAAAAAACAGATGAACTAAGCAGCAACATCATCAAACTTCAAATGCAAATAGAAAATCAAGAGAGCGAATTTGCTAAACGCCTTGAGTCTGAAATTTCTCGTGCAAAAGAGGATGGCAAAAATGAGGGTATCGCCCAGGCAAATGCGGCAAATGAAGCGAAGATAAATGAGCTTGAGGCTAGATTTAGCGCTTCAGCTGCAAAGCTAGATGAGCAGTATGTTAAATTTGATGAGTTTTTAAATAAGATCGAAGAAGAGCTCGGGCAAACTGCTATAAAAATCGCAAAAGAAGTAATCGATAAAGAAATTTCAACCTCTTCAAATCAGATCGCTCATCATTTAGCAAGCTCGCTTATAAAAGAGCTAAGTAATGTTAAAAATATAGAAATTCGCGTAAATCCCGAAGATAGCGAATATATAAAAGAGCAATTTAGCAAGAATGAACACGTCAAAATAAGCGCTGATGATGCTATAAGCAAAGGCGGCGTGGTTATTATAAGCGATGGTGGCAATATCGATGCGACTATGCAAACAAGGCTAGAAAAGCTAAAAATGTTGGTAAATAATGAATAAAGACATAAAAAGCTTAAGTGTCGATGAGCTAAACATACTTTGCCACGACATCAGAGATAAAATTTTAGCTACCGTCAGTAAAAACGGCGGACATCTTAGCTCAAATATCGGTGCGGTTGAGATCATCGTTGCGATGCATAAAATTTTTGACGTCACAAAAGATCCATTTATCTTTGACGTGAGCCACCAAAGCTATGCGCATAAGCTACTAACTGGACGCTGGGATAGTTTTGATACTCTTAGGAAATTTAATGGTATTAGCGGCTATACAAAGCCAAGCGAGAGTAAATTTGACTACTTTGTAGCAGGGCATAGCTCGACATCTATATCTCTAGCAGTTGGTGCTGCAAAGGCAATAAAACTTAAAAATGAAGATCGCTTGCCAGTGGCTGTCATAGGCGATGGCTCACTAAGTGGCGGAATGGCGTACGAGGCGCTAAATGAGCTGGGGGACAGAAAATATCCTTGCGTCATCATCCTAAACGACAACGAGATGAGCATAAGCAAGCCAATAGGCGCACTTAGCAAGTATCTAAGCCAGATGATGGCAGGGCAGTTTTATCAAAAATTTAAGGGCAGGGTTGAGAAATTTCTAAGCTATATGCCAGATTCAGCTGCATACATGGCTAGACGTATCGAAGAGGGCATTAGACTCATCACTCCTGGCATGTTTTTCGAAGAGCTTGGACTTGAGTATATAGGCCCAGTTGATGGACATGACCTTTCAGCGCTTCTTAGTACATTTGAAACTGCCAAAAATATGAAAAAACCAGTCATAGTGCATGTACAGACGCTAAAGGGCAAAGGATATGAATTTGCTGAGGGGTGCTATGAAAATTGGCACGGAGTTGGGCCATTTGATCTAAAAAGTGGCGAATTTATCAAAAGACAGTCAAATAAATCAGCCACTGCGATCTTTAGCGAACAGCTTTTAAAGATGGCAAGAGAGCATAGCGATATCGTTGGTGTTACGGCCGCGATGCCAACAGGCACTGGTATGGACGTCTTGATACAAGAATTTCCAGATCGTTTTTGGGACGTGGCGATAGCTGAGCAGCACGCAGTTACCTCTATGTCAGCCATGGCGAAAGAGGGCTTTAAGCCATTTGTCGCGATATACTCGACCTTTATGCAAAGAGCCTATGATCAGGTCATTCACGATGCTTCTATTTTAAATTTAAACATCACCTTTGCGATGGATAGGGCTGGTATTGTGGGCGAGGATGGCGAAACGCATCAGGGTGCCTTTGACATTAGCTTTTTAAACGCTGTGCCAAATATGGTTCTTTTTGCCCCAAGATGCGAAGAGAGCATGAAAAATGTTATGGAATTTGCCTACTCATACAAGGGTGTTAGCGCGTTTAGATATCCGCGTGGGGCGTTTATCTTAAGAGATGAATTTAAAGCTCAGCCACTTGAGTTTGGCAAGGGTGAAATTTTAGCTGATGCAAATAGTGATATTGTATTTTTAGGCTATGGCAACAGCGTTGGCAAGGCAAATTTGGTTAGAAATTTACTTGCTGGCAAGCTTGATGTGATATTGGTTGATCTCGTCTTTGCAAAGCCGCTTGATAGTGAGCTTTTATTAGGTCTTACAAAACGCACTAAAAAATGGTACATCTTTAGCGATAGTGCCAAAAAAGGCGGTATTGGTGAGATAGTAAGTGCATTTTTACAAGAAAATAAAATCTCAAATATAAGCGTCATTAGCTTTGAGTATGAAGATAAATTTATCCCCCATGGTTCAACTGCTGAGGTCGAAAAGCATCTTGGTATAAGTGCCGAGCAGATCACTAAAAATTTACTAGAGAATAATTAATATCATTTAATAAAGTAATGTTTAATATTATTTTTGCTAGCATAAGCCAAAATAAAAACAAGGAAAAGCATTATGCAATACGTATCATTATTAAAGCAATCTGGGCTAAAAGTCACGCCACAACGCCTTAGCGTTTTAAGAATTCTTGATCGCCACACGCACCCAACGATTGATGAGCTTTATGATGAAATTTTAAAAGAGAGTCCATCTGTTTCTCTAGCAACTGTTTATAAAAATTTAAATACTTTAAAAGACGAAGGTCTCGTAGTTGAAGTAAATATTGTCAATCAAAAAGCTAGATATGACATCTACGAATATCCACATATCCATGTTGTCTGTGAAAGCTGTGGAAGCGTCGAGGACGTGAGCTACGATGATGCTGAGCTTGGAAAATACCAAGAAGCACTAGAAAAGAAGATCGGAAATATAATAGAGCGTCTAAATATCGTAGCTAGCGTAAAAAGCTGTAAACACTGTAAATAAAATTTATGTTGCTATTTAGCAGCATAAATTCCATCTTTTCTTGTAAAAATACTTTTAAAATAAGCCTAAATTTAGCATTTTCTCATTGTTTTAAGCACTAACTTGCTAAAATGAACAAAAAAATTTTGGAGAAAAATGTGAGTTTGGAGATAGAGCGTAAATTTTTACTCAAAAATTCTCAAATTCTAGATTTTTTAAAAGAAGCTGGAGTAGTCTTTAAGCATCTTGAAATTTCTCAGTTTTATACCAAGATAACGCAAAATGAAGAGATCCGCTTCCGGAGTGAAGAGGATAAATTTATAAAAACTGTAAAGATTGGCAAAGGTCTAATCAGAGAAGAAAATGAAAAATTTTGCGAAAAAGTGGAGTTTAAAAAGGCTCTTAAAAGCCGCATCGGTAGCGTCATCTTAAAAGATAGATACACTTTTAAACTAAATAACAATCCTTGCAATATTGATATTTTTAAAAATGAACTAAACGGGCTTTGTACATTTGAAATCGAATTTAGCGATGAAAATGAAGCTGTCTTTTTCAAGCTACCGCCGTTTTTAGAAAATTTTTGCCTAAGTGACGTAACTTGCGATAAAAGATATAAAAACAAATTTCTTGCCATCCATGCTAATGAAAATGAACAAATTGACTACAAAAAAGCCTATAAAATCATAAAAGAAAAAGAAATTCTGCCAAATTTTGCTGCAAATCTAAAAAGCGGAGAGGCGCTAAGAGTCCTTTTTGTTAGTATTTTTAAAGTAATAAAAAGGCTAAAAAGCCAGTATTTGATAGACAAAGATGAAGAAGTTTTGCATGAGCTTCGCGTAAATTTAAGAAAGGTTAGATCGATCCTTAAAATTTTTAGTGGCGTTTTTGATGAGAAAGTGACACTTTTTTTTGGTGAGAATTTTAAAATGCTTGCAAACTCGACAAATAAAAAGCGAGATTTGGATGTATTTTTAAGCTTTTTAAACGAGCAAAAACATGCAAATGAGCCTATATATTTTGTGAAAAAGGCTCTAGATTTAGAGTATGAAAATGTAAAAAGCTACCTTGGTGACGAAGAAAACTACGCATTTTTAAAAGAGTGGGAGATATTTTTAAATGAGGGTGAATTTTATAAGTCAAAACTCTTTGATGTAAGCCTTTCGCGCCTTGGTTCGTTTAAGCTTAGAACGCTTTTGGTTTTAGCTCAAAAAAAGCTAAAAAGCCTTAATCAAGACTGCCCAAATGAGAGCTTTCATGATCTTAGGATAGAGCTTAAAAAGATGAGATACATATATGAGTTTTTGTGTGAAATTTTCTATTTTGAAGGGCTTAAAAAGTATGAAGAGAAGCTAAAACAGATGCAAGAAATTTTTGGCAATCTTCAAGACTATGACGTCTGGCTCGGTATCCTTAAAAGGCTTCCAGAAATGCCAGATAAAGAGAGGCTCGAGAGTAAAATTTACAAGCAAATTTATAAAAGTAGAGAAGAGATACTAAAAAAACGTCTTAAATTTATAAAAGCAACTCGCAAAATTTCAAGAAATTTAAAAATTTACTACATATAAAAGGGCAAATTTATGCAAAAACAAGAAAAAATCGTTGATATGTTTAACCAGATCGCTCCGACTTATGACGTCGCAAACAGAGTGCTAAGTCTTGGTGTGGATGTGAGCTGGAGGAAATTTGCTTGCAGATATATGCTAGAAATTTTTAAAAACAAAAGCATAAATATTGTAGATGTGGCTTGTGGCACTGGCGATATGATGGGGCTTTGGAGTGAAATTTCAAAAGAATTTGGCGTTGAGATAAAAAGCCTTACTGGCATCGATCCCTCAAGTGGCATGCTAAAAGAGGCGAGAGCGAAATTTCCAAATTTTAAATTTATAGAGGCCTACGCTGATAATACAACGCTTGCAAGCGGGGAGGCTCAAATTTTAAGCATAAGCTACGGCATTAGAAATGTGGTCGAGCGAAAGGCTGCGCTTAGGGAGTTTAACAGAGTGCTTGCTCTAAATGGCTATGTAGTCGTACTTGAATTTACAAAACGCCAGAAAAAAGGCCTTATAACCTCGCTAAGAGATTTTTACTTAAGTAAAATTTTGCCAAAAATTGGTGGCTTTATCTCAAAAAACAAAGAGGCATACGAGTATCTGCCAAGCTCTATAGAAAATTTCCTCGATGCAAATAGCTTTTGCGATGAGCTTGTGGAGGCTGGCTTTGAGATAGAGCTTTGCAAGGGCTTTAGCATGGATATCTCGACACTATTTATTGCTAAAAAGGTAAGAGAAATCAATGCTTAGTGTTTCTGAGCTAAACGAAAAAGCAAAGGCACTGCTTGAAGCCACACTTGACTATGTCGAGGTAAGTGGCGAAATTTCGCGCCTTACTAAGCATGCCTCTGGGCACTGGTACTTCACGCTAAAGGACGAAAAGTCAAGCATCTCAGCTGTGATGTATCGCATGAATAACCAAAAGGTGAAATTCCTGCCAAAAGATGGGTTAAAAGTAAAAATTTATGGCAAAGTGACTATTTACTCGCCAAGCGGGTCGTATCAGCTAGTGGCTAGTACGATGCTGCCTGATGGCGAGGGCGAGCTTGAGCTTGCGTTTAAGCAGCTTAAAGAAAAGCTCGAAAATGAGGGACTTTTTGATATAAGCGCAAAAAAAGAGATACCAAATTTACCTAAGAAAATAGCCCTTGTCACAAGTGCTACTTCGGCAGCGCTTCAGGATATGTTAAAGGTCGTGACGAGTCGTTGGAAATTAAGCGAAATTTATATATTTGACGCTTTAACTCAAGGTGAAAATGCTCCAAGCTCGCTTATAAAAGCTTTAAAAAGAGCCGATAAATACGGCGTTGATGTGATCGTTTTGGCTCGCGGAGGTGGTAGTAAAGAGGATCTTTGGTGCTTTAACGACGAGGGCTTAGCTCGTGAAATTTACGCTACAAAGACGCCAGTCATAAGCGCTATCGGACACGAGATCGACTACGTTATAAGCGACTTTGTAGCAGACCGCAGATCGCTTACGCCAAGTGCAGCTATGCTTGATCTGCTGCCTGATGAAGAGGCATTTTTTCAGTATCTTGACAGGCTCAGCGACGATCTTGATAGCGCTTTAAATTTAAAGATCACAAAGAAGCAAAATTTGCTAAATGTTCTTCTTTCTAAATTTTCATCAAATGCCCTAAAAGCTAGGATCGAGCTAAAATTTAGCGAGATGACAAACAAGCAAAATGCCCTAACAAACGCCGTGCAAAGAAAAATTTTAGTCCTTGGCTCAGCATTTAACTCACTAGAGAAGGCTTATGAGATGAGGGAGCTCTTTTTTGAGAGTACAAAAAGGCTTATCGAGGTTAGAAAAGACGGCAAGAGAGTTGATCTTAGGGATTTAAAAATAGACGATGAGATCGAGCTTATCTCGCAAAATACACATAAAAAAGCAATTATCAAGGAGTAAAAATGAGTAGAAAAATCAACTTTAGCGCAGGCCCAAGCGCGATACCACTAAGCGTTTTAGAGCATGCAAAGGCCGAATTTACCGACTACAGAGGCGAGGGCTACTCGATCATGGAGATCAGCCACAGAAGTAAAACCTTTGAGGAGATCCACTTTGGCGCGATGGAGAAGATAAGAAAGCTCTATAATATCGGCAATGAGTATGAAATTTTATTTCTTCAAGGCGGCGCGCACTTGCAATTTAGCATGATACCAATGAATTTATATCAAGGTGGCAAGGCCCAGTACGCAAACACTGGCGTTTGGACAAACAAAGCCATCAAAGAGGCAAAAGTACTTGGCGTAAATGTGGATGTCGTAGCAAGCAGTGAGGATGAAAATTTCTCTTACATACCTGAGTTTAAATTTAGTGACGATGCTGACTACGCCTACATCTGCTCAAATAATACGATTTACGGCACACAGTATAAGGCTATGCCAAAGACCAAATCACCCCTAGTTGTTGATGCTTCGAGCGATTTTTTCGCTAGACCGCTTGATTTTGGTAGTATCGGTTTGCTTTACGGCGGCGCTCAGAAAAATGCAGGTCCAAGTGGCGTGACCATCGTTATTATAAGAAAAGATCTAGTTGATCGCGTGAGCAGCCAAAATGTCCCTATGTTTTTGCGATACAAAACGCACGTAGAGGCAAACTCACTTTACAACACGCCGCCAACTTTTGGAATTTATCTTTTAAATTTAACCATGCAGCACCTACTAGATCTTGGCGGACTTGTAGAGGTTGAGAAGATAAATGCCAAAAAAGCAAGCACGCTTTATGACATTATCGATAGCTCAAATGGCTTTTACGTAGGTCACTCTAAAAAATCAAGCAGGTCAGATATGAATGTGAGCTTTACGATACCAAAAGATCATGCGCTTGAGCCAGTTTTCGTCGAGGAGGCGCTGAAAGAGGGCATGATAGGGCTAAAAGGTCATAGACATCTTGGCGGCATAAGAGCTTCTATCTATAACGCCGTTAGCCAAAGCGACGTTGAAAAACTTGGTGAGTTTATGAGAGAATTTGAAAGAAAACATAGCTGATGAATAAAACAAAGAAAGCTTACGATGAAATTCCTTATTTCTCGGCCGCATTTAGCGACTGTTCGCCAGTTAGGATAGAAGCGGTTGCTAAATTTCTGGGGCTTAAAGCAGCTAGCTTAAAAGAGGCTAGAGTGCTTGAGCTTGGCTCATCATATGGCGGTAACATCTTGCCATTTGCCATTTCACATAAAAATGCAAAAGTCGTTGGTATCGACATCTCAAGCCATCAAGTGACTGAAGGTAACAATGTGGCAAAGCAGATAGGTTTAGAAAATTTTACTCTGCTTGAGAGAAATTTTTTGCACATGAACGAAAGCGATATAAAAGAGCTTGGGAAATTTGACTATATTATCGCTCATGGTGTTTATAGCTGGGTGAGCCCAAATGTAAGAGATGCACTGCTTGCCACGATTAAAGCACTACTTAGCGAGGATGGTATCGCTTATGTTTCGTATAATACCTATCCTGGCTGGAAGAGCCTTGATATTTTAAGAGATTTTATGCTTTTTGTAAGCTCAGGTAATGACAGCAAAGAAGCACTTGCTCACGTAAAAAGTGAGTTAAATTTCTTACAGGATTATTTGAAATTTAGCCTGCAAAGTCAAAGCGATGTCGTATACAAAGATAGTATGAAGCTTCTTTTAACGCAGCTAAATTTCTTACAAAGCATCATCGCAAAGGGCAATGATTATTATATATTGCATGATTTTTTGGAGGCTAGCAATGAGCCAACTTACTTTCATAACTTTGCTAAACATATCGACAAACACGGACTTTGCTACGTCATAGACGCTTCGCTAAATGATATCTTTGCAAGCTCGACTGGAATTTACCGCTTTGACGCACATATCGAGCAAAATTACAACTCTCGCATCAAAAAAGAGCAACTAAACGATTTTTTATTTAATAGATCATTTAGAAAAAGCCTCATCGCTCACAAGGAGAGGCTTGGCGGTGCTGAGGACTTTGACGCGGTGCTTGGAGAGAGCGAGCTTGATAGGATTTATTTTGCATATTTTAGCGAGCAGCCAAGAACAAAAACGCAAGAAATTTTAAGCAAAAGCTATCCACAAAGCTTAAATTTAAGCGAAGTAAAAACGGCACTTGGCGAGAATGCAAACGAAGCTTTTGTGGGACTACTTGAAATTTTAAATGATCAAAACACTAAAATTTCTTCTTCAAAACTCAAAGCACTTATCTATGAGCCTAGCAAAACTAAACTAAAGCCTAGAGCTGCTGCGTATCTTGAGTATTTTTTAAATGCTAGCTCACTAGTTATCTCTTTGGCAAATGAGCTAAATGGCAAGTTAAATTTAAGCCATGAAGAGATCAAGGCCGCTTTAAAATTTGATGGCAAAGCTAGTTTAGGAGATATCGCAAAGAGCGTAAATTTAAGTAAAGACGAACTAGGTAAGCTTGCTTTTAAATTAAGTGAAGCCTACTTTTTTGAAGAAATTTAAAAAAAGAGCGTGGCAAATTTAGCCATGCTCTTACTCAAAAAACATATCTTTTAAGATCAAGATGATCATCAATATATAAAATAGTAAAAACCATTTTTTAAGTGTTTTTTTGTCGGTATTTTGCGTCTTTTTGGTGCCAAAGTATGCGCCTATTAGCGAGCCAAGGCCTAAAAATGTGCCCTCAAGATATGAGATGTGACCATTTAGCGAGAGCGAGATGAAGCCAGCGATGGCTGCAAACATAACGAAAAATACGCCCATTGAGACCGCTTTTTTCAGTTCGTAATGTAAAAAGCCTACCAAGATAGGCGCTATAAAGACGCCTCCGCCGATGCCAATACTAATGGCAAAAACACCAACAAAAACACCAACTAAAAATAGCAAAAAGACCGAGTTGTTGGCATTTGAGCCGTCGCTGTTTGGCGAAAAGTATAGCTTTATAAGTGAAAAGATAAAGGTCGCTAGAAGCATAGACTCAAGTAAGAGTGCTGGTGCGTGAGAGACGATGATACCGCTAAAGCTTGCCCCCACAAGACCGCCAAGCCCCAAAAATACGCCACGGTTTAATTTTAAAAACCCAGCTTTATAGTTTAGGTATGAGCCAAAAGTCGCACTAAATATCATCTGCATGACGCTTATACCGATGGCTGTTTTCACATCGTATCCAAAAGCGACCATGATAGGAACGACGACCGTACCACCGCCTATGCCAAAAAATCCAGCTATATAACCAACGCCGATTCCAATTATAAAAAGCTCAACAAAAAGCATGATTCTCCCTCACAATGTGCAAATTTTAGCTAAGCGGTGTTAAAAAAATAGTAAAAAGGTGAAAATTGGGCATAAATTTAAAAATTTGGTAAAAATTTTAAAAACTAAAAGCGATTTTTCTTTATAATCACCCAAAAATTAAAAAGGGAAAAAATGCTTTTAGAACAGCCGATTTTTTATTATGAAGCGATTAGAGAAAAATTTAAAAATAGCTATTTAGCTGAAGATAAGACACAGACGATAATTGGCATTGATTGCGATTATATAGATGAAAAGGATATGGATTTTTATGGGCTTAGAAGTTATTTTGATACAAATTGTAATAAATCTTTAGCTCCATTTGCGGGTCTCTTTGGTGTTTTTGCTTATGATGGCGTGAGATATTTTGAATATATCGGAGAAGAGAAAGCCAAAAAGTATGAATTTCCAAAATTTATCTATGCCGATGCAAAGGCTTATCTGCACTTTGATAAGATGAGTAAAATTTATACATTTTATGGAGATAAGAATAAATATTATGACTTTTTGCTTGATGTAAAAGTTGAAAACAAAAACAAAAACAAAAGCAAAGAGCAGAGTAAATTTAGTATAAAAACTGATCTTGGTAAAGAAAAGAAACACTTTGAGGATATGGTTGAGTTAGCAAAAGAGTATATAAGAATCGGCGATATCTTTCAGGTGGTGCTTGGTGAGTTGCTTGAAATTTCAACGAATATGAGTAGTTTGGAATTTTATAAAAAGCTCTCACTTACAAATCCAAGCCCATATATGTTTCATTTTCCTACACCTTATGGCGATGTGGTTGGCTCTTCGCCAGAGCTTGTTTTTGAGATGAAAAGTGAGCAAATTTTTGTGGCACCAATTGCGGGCACAAGACCTAGAGGAAGTGATGCAAATGCAGATGCGACACTTGAAAATGAGCTTTTAAGTGACGAAAAGGAGCTGGCTGAACACAAGATGCTAATCGATCTTGCTAGAAATGACATTGGCAGGGTTTCAGAACCAAAAAGCGTAGCTGTAAAAAATGCTATGCATATCCAAAAATATGAAAAAGTAATTCATATCGTAAGCGATGTCTATGGCAAGTGCGCCAAGGGGCTTGATCTTTTTGATGTCTTAGCTAGCATATTTCCGGCTGGCACACTAAGCGGGGCCCCAAAAATAAGAGCTATGCAGATAATCAATGAGCTTGAAATTTCTGAGCGAAATATCTATGGCGGTGGCATTGGATTTTTGCATTTTAATGGTGATGCTCAGGTTGCTATTCTTATTCGATCAGCCATATTTGTGCCAAGTGAAAATGGCTTTAGTGATGTATTTGTGGGGGCTGGAGCTGGTATAGTTTATGACTCAAAGAGCGAAAGAGAATACGCCGAAATTTGCCATAAACGAGCAAGCGTGCTAAATGTATTTAAAAATAACGCAAAAGAGTTTTAGGCGTTAAACTTAATAAATTCATAAGAGCTTTTAGCGTAGCTAGTGCCCATAGAATCGATTTGCTCTCTTACGGTAGCTGAAAGCTCTGCTTTTGTGATATTTTTAGCTAGAACTTTTACAAAAGGAAATTCACTTCTTTCTTGTGCGCCAAATATCAGCACTCTTGTATCAACCTTTTGGCTTTGTCTTATCTTATCAACAACTCTTGTTAGCTCTTTGTAGTTGAAGTCTTTTACATTTTCATCTACAAGAACGATGCCGTAAGTTTTAGTTTTTATCTTTGTTAGTAGCTCATCAAAGCTATTTGTGGTTTCAAGTGTGTTGTAAAATTCTCCTAAAGCTGAGCTAAATATTTTATTTTCCGTTGGCGATTTCTTAAATAAAATAATATTTTCGCTTTTTGCTAGATAGCTTTCGTCTATTGCAATCTCACCAAAATTTGGCAAAAATTTTCTAAAAATTTGAGCCAGTTCGTCGCTATTTATTGGTGTTTTTATATAGGCATTGAAGTATTCTTTGACACTCTCTCCATCTATATTTGAAGTATTTGAAAGCATTAGTATAATTGGAATTTTCGTATTTTGTATGGCTGCTTTTATAAGATCAAGATTTTTTTGAAGGCTATTTTTTTCAGCTTCGAAAAATTTCGAGCCAACAAAGATAAGGTCAAAATCGCCTTGCTTTATGGCTTGTTTTAGATCTTTTTTATTACAAACTCCCACAACTTCGCAGTTAAATTTACTAAAGCCACTTGCTGTTATATCTATGTAAATTTCATTAGTATCGCAGATTAAAATTTTTGGTTTATCGTTTAAATTTTTATTCATAATATCAGCTTCACCTAAGCAAAGTAGTCTTGTGATGCTTAATGGAGTTAGCGGATCTTTTAAAATGAGCGGATTTTTAATATCTTGACCTTGCTTATTGGTGTTTCTTAAAAATATAGCATCATAATTTTTTGTAATAGATGGACTAGTACTTGTTAGCATATCCACTTTGAGCCCAAGGTCTTTTGTGGTCTGCTCAAAAGCTTCGTTGTAAGCGACATTTACATCTTGCAAGAATGCTAGTTTATGATTGCATTTTATATCAAAGTCTTTATAGTTTGATGTTGTTTTAAAAATGACTACAAATTTAAACTCATTGCCAATACTTTGAAACGAATTAATCTCCAGCTTGCTTTCTAAATTTTTTAAATAAATTTGAGCGATTTTTAGATAAAACTCGCTCTCATCATTATTTAAGCTATTCTCATCATCTGAAAATATATCTGAAATTTGCTTTTCGCTCATGGCGGTTGAGCTATTTTTTATGCTAAAGCTTACAGAACAAAGTCCGCTTCTATCAAACTCTTTTTGAACTTTTTTGATAGTGATGATAATATTTTGATGTCTTAAAGACATTGATAAAGACGCCAAAAAGATAGAGTTAAATGCGGTTTTTAATGAATTTAGATTTCCTTCTAGTTCATTTGTAAGGCTTGGATCAAGATAGCTTATAAAATTTATCTTTTTACTTTGCGAATAGACAATATTTGCCTGCAAAATTTCTTCAAAGCTTTTTTGAGGATCAAATATCTCGGTTTTATTGCATTCGCTATATTTTTTAACATTTGAGATATTTTTAGCATTGTTATAAAGCGAAGTCATGATATTTGCATTTTTTTCTATCGTGTCTATAAATACTTGCTTTTTGCTATTATTTGTTTCTATTTTTAAAGCCGCGGTCGATGTAAAAATTTCTTTATTAATGGACTCTAGCTTCTTGCTCACTGATAAAATATATCTATCTTTTATCTGAAAAAAGCTGCTATCTTTTACATAGGTTTCTTTTAGATCTTCATAAGCTTTTACAAGCTTTGATATCGCATTATCCGCACTTATCTCTTTTGATGATAGGATATAACTCGATATGTATTTTGACTTATCGATAAGCACCTTTAAAAATTTCAACCTAGCAGAAATACTAAGCAAAGACAAAATGAGCAAGCCACAAAGCAAAAACTCAAAGAAGGTCTTTATGCCAAAGTTTATTTTCTCGCTCTCGGTAAGTTCTAGTAGCTCATTTTTTATGTTTATGGCACTATTTAATAAAAGTATAAATTTATCATCTTCATACTGTTTTATTAAGATGATATCTTCGATATTTAGCTTCTCAGAAAATGCGATCTTGGCTTTAGCTTCTCTTATTTTTTTAGCTTGATAGTTGGCTTCAAACTGATTAAAGTCTTTGTAAATATTTTCTTTTAGCTCACTTTTTGGAAGCATATCAAGATTTGGCGTGTTGTCTTTTACGGAATATATATTTTCTCTCACATTATTGTTTATTGAAAATAAAGGGCCATTTATAAATATATTTTTTACGTAGTATTTAGTGTTGTTTGCTAAAGAGAGTTGATTGTAAATTTTACTTAAAGTTGCGGCATAAGCTTTTATTATAAGCGGGAAGTCTCGGTCTAAATCTTGTTTAAAATCGCTATCTATTTCTCCATTTATATTTTGGAAAAATTCGTAAAATAGTTCATCAAATTTATCATTTTGGTTGAGATTTGCTAGCAATTCTTTTAATTTATTTATATTTCGTATCTCAGTGCGATCGTCTTTTCTTATAGAATTTATAAATTTCTGTGTATTTTTTAAGGTAGTATCTCGCAACTTTTTTATATCTTCTTGGCTTTTGCCTATTAGCGTATCGTGCTCTTGTATTATGGATTTTATAGTTTGAAATACTAAGGATTGTTTATATAGTTTTTCATTTAGATCTTTTAGATCTGTGAATTTTTTATAGCTTTCATTTCCGCTATATGCGCAAAAGATCGCTGAAATTATTATTGGCGCTAACAAGATATAAAATTTATTATTTTTCATGGATACTCTTTTTGCTATATTTTTTGACGATATTTTCTATCTCAATTAGTCTTTTGGTAAAAAGAGACATCTCTTTCATTTTTCCATTTTGATTGTTATCTAAAAGAGCGTTAAGCTCATTTGCAAGGTTATTAAGCTTTAAATTTAATGCAGCTTCTCTTATCTCATCTACGTATTTTTTGAGCATTATCTCGTCTTTTGCGATTATGGCTGATTGGATCTGGATAAGAATTTCTCTTGCATTGCGCAAAAATATATTTAAATAGGATGCAAAATCTTTTTTATTTAAATTTAGTATTTTAAGCGATGTTTCAAACCAGGAATCATCGATAAGTGATTGTGTCTGTGTGTCAAAAAGATACCATGCGTTTAGTTTAAAAACAGGCAGTCTTAATGTAGGTTTTACTTTTACTGCTGCTATTAGATTTTGGTTGTTTATTATGTCCTGCTTCTCTAAAAGCACGATAAAAAATTTTTCACCATTTTTTAAAATAGCATTTTGCAATCTCGCTTCTAGTAAGATCGCACCTCCATCTTTTCTTTTTAAATTTACTCTAGCGCTATTATCTTTCGTATTTTGTAAAAATTCCAAGAAGCTGTAGTTTGTACTTTCTTGGCTTGTTATGACTAGCTCGCTTATATCTTTGTATTGCAACAAAAAGTCATCTAAACTATCAAAACCCAATAGCTCAAGTGAATCTTGCGTTATCGCAGATATTTTTAAATTTTCATCGTATATTATCACTTCAAATTTCCTTCTTTGAGTACTGCAAGCTTTTCTGCTACGCTTTTATTTGTTATTTTTGCCACTTCATCTAAATTCGCTTCGCTGATTTTATCAAAACTTCCGTAAAAGCTGATTAATTTCGCGATACTGCCCTCAGATACGCCAGCTTGCTTTAGAATTGATCTTTGCATATCGTTTTTCTGTCTTGTTTTTCTGTGAAAGCTGATGACAAATCTATGGCTTTCATCACGCATTTTTTGGAAAAACTGAAGCTTTTTATCGCTCGTGCTTAGGCTAAAGCTACCATTTTTTGTATAAATTTTATCCTTTGCCTCGCCTTTTGCGCGGTGAGCTTTGGCATCGATCTTCTCTTTTGAAATGGCTATCACATCGACGTTTGCGCCACTGCTTGCTAAAATTTCACAGGCTAAGTTTAAAAGCACTTCACCACCGTCAATAACCCAAAGATCAGGCGGACTAAGCTTGTCAAATCTAAGCGCTCTAGCAGTCAGGCTCTCTTTCATCTGATCGTAGTCGTTTTTAGAGCTTAGGTGCATATGGCGGTAGTTTTGCTTCGCCCACTCGCCATGCTCATAGCGCACCATCGCCCCCACACTTGCCTCACCAAAAAGGTGCGAGTTATCGTAGGCTTCAACCACGTAAGGCGTGTGAGCTAGGTCAAAGTACTCTTTTATCTCGTTTAGTAGCTCGTTATCATGCGTTTTTAGATATTTTTCGATGCTAACTTCGGCGTTTTTTGTAGCGATCTCACAAATTTTACGTTTATCGCCTATTTTTGGGTATGTGATGCTAAATTTACGTCCAAATCTCTCGTTTAAAATTTCCTCCACCAGCTCACTATCTTCAAAGCTCTCATACACATAAATTTTGGTGCTAATTATCGGCTGACCAGCTATGAAGCTTTTTAAAATGGCCTGCTTATAAGCCTCGTTTATCTCATCTTTTTGAGCGTTTTTGGCCTGCGTGATGTCAGTTTTCACGCCAGTTATCTTGCCACTTTGCACGCTAAATCTTACCGCACAGATCATATCGTGCACGCAAGCGACCGAGTAGGCCTCAAAGTCCTCAAGTTTAGCAAGATCAACTTCAACCTTTGTTTGCATGTTTTTAAGTGTTTGTATCTTATCTCTAGTCGCGGCTGCTTGCTCGTAGTCTTCAGCCTTGGCGTAGTTTAGCATGAGCTCTTCAAGGCGAGTGATAAGCAAATTTGGATTTTGTAAGGCCGCGATAGCTTCATTTACGATTTTAGCGTAGTTTTCTTTTGAAATTTTGCCTTCACACGGGGCATAGCAGCGTTTTAGCTGATAAAAAAGGCAGGCTTTTTTGCCTTTGATGCAGGACTTTTTCTGAACGAGATTGTAATTTAGATAAAGCGCCTCAAGTAGCTCGCTAGCTCCACTAAAATATGGCCCAAAGTAGCGTATATTTGAGCCTTTTACCACCTTTCTAGTGATCTCAAATCTTGGAAAATCATCATTTAAATTTATAAAAATATAAGGATAAGTCTTGTCGTCACGAAGCAAGATGTTGTATTTTGGCTTAAGCTGCTTTATGAATGAATTTTCAAGTATCAGCGCGTCTGCTTCGCTTGGCGTGACGATGTATTCAAGATGCACAGCTTCGCTTATCATCTTTGAAATTCTAGGGCTTAGTTTTTCAGCCGGAGCTAGACTTGGGGTAAATTTAAAGTAGCTTTTGACCCTGTTTTTTAAAATTTTGGCCTTGCCGACATATAAGAGCCTATTTTGTGCGTCAAAATACTGATATACGCCAGGCTCGTTTGGAAGCGTTCTGATCTCGTCTATTAGCATCTTGCCTGCTCATTTTTCTTGAGCAAAATTTCTCTTAGCTCTTCAAATTTTTGGTGTATTTGCTCGTCTTTTGCTAAATTTTTAAACTCGCCTTTGCTAGCTGGCGCATAAAAGATGGCACTTTGCTCTTTTTGATTAAAAAATTTTAAAAATTTGCTCACG
Organism: Campylobacter concisus; assembly: GCF_002914005.1. GTDB lineage: Bacteria > Campylobacterota > Campylobacteria > Campylobacterales > Campylobacteraceae > Campylobacter_A > Campylobacter_A concisus_N. Next base: position 70,142 of record NZ_POZU01000007.1, read on the forward strand.
ACAAATCTTATATTTTCTTCTTTTTTGTTTTTTGTATAGTTGATTTCGTTAATAGGCTTCGGAGTAAGAATGCTGTTAAAAACGCTATTTTTATTAAAATTGCAAAAGGTTTTTAATAACCTTTTTATATCATTTATACTACTATCACGCCTAAGCTCTAAAAGCCCAGTGGGATGAGTAAGAACAAAGGTCAAAACACCTTCTCTAACGTAGCAAAAAGCTATATAAAATCGTTTTGCTTTCCCCATAAGCTCTAAAAGCTGTTGGCACTCATTTGCCATGCTTAATTTTTCTTTATACAAAGGATTTTCGTGAATAGTATTTATCAAAAATTTAGCGTTTTTCATGGGCTTATCTTATCATCTTTTATTTTAATTTTTACTCTTTTTGCATTTAGCGGTTGTGGCTATAAAGATGATCCATTTTATGGAAATGCTCCCGTAAAAGAAAAGAAAACTGATAAGATAAACAAAATCTAGTAAAATTTTCGTATTTAAATAAAAATGTAATGTAAGCTTAATAATTTTAACTAACCTAATTTTTAGGCTCATTTAAGTAATATACTAAGATTTTTTATTCTACAAGGAGAGTATAATGAGGTTTTTTGGACTTCTAGGCTTGTTTTTCGCGATGGCTTTTGGTGCTGATGGAGAAACCGCAGCTATTGACTTAACTACTACATGGGCAGGAATTTTATCGCTTATAATTTTTGTTGTTGGATATTTTTTCATAGCAGCAGAAGAAAATTTCCATATCGATAAGGCAAAGCCTGCTATTTTTATCGGTACGTTTATGTTCCTACTTATCGGTGTTTATATGCTTATAAATGGCATGGATGTGCATTCGCTTGAACATGAGGTAAATCACCTGATTTTAGAGATTGCTCAGATCGTATTTTTCTTGATGGTGGCGATGACATTTATCGAAGCACTTATAGAAAGAGACGTATTTAACGCACTTAAATATAATCTCGTATCAAAAGGCTATACTTATAGAAAACTATTTTGGCTAACTGGTGTTTTGGCATTTTTCATAAGCCCAGTGGCTGATAACCTAACAACAGCGCTTATACTTTCAACCGTTCTTTTAACAATAGATAGAAATAATACAAATTTTTTAGTGGCTGGCGCGATAAACATCGTCGTTGCAGCAAATGCAGGTGGAGCATGGAGTCCATTTGGCGATATCACTACGCTTATGGCTTGGGCCGCTGGAAAAGCGCCGTTTGTCGATTTTTTCGCACTTTTCCCAGCATCTATCATAGGTTGGTTTGTAACGGCATTTTTACTTTCTCGCGTGGTACCAAGTACTGCACCACATTTTGATGTGGCAAATGAGCCAAAAGTGGTTATGAAAAAAGGCGGCAAAGCAGTTATCTTTATAGGCGCATTTACTATATTTTGTGCTGTTATGATGCATCAGCTTTTCCACTTACCAGCGATGTGGGGAATGATGTTTGGCTTCTCACTACTTAGTCTTTATACTTACTATTTCAAAAAAGCTCACAAAAATGAAGAGCCAATGCATGTATTTCACTATATGTCAAAGATCGAAAACAACACACTATTTTTCTTCTTTGGAATTTTAGCTGCAGTTGGTGCTCTTCATTTTGCTGGATTTTTAAATTACGCTGTATCACTTTATGATAAATTTGGCTCAACTGCTGTAAATATTGGCGTTGGATTCCTTTCAGCAATCGTTGATAACGTTCCAGTTATGTCAGCTGTTTTGAAAGCAAATCCAGCAATGGGAGCTGATGCAGGTGAGGCAATGAGTCAGTGGCTACTAGTGACACTAACTGCTGGTATCGGCGGTTCGATGATCAGCTTTGGTTCAGCAGCTGGTGTTGGAGTAATGGGTAAATTAAAAGGAATTTATACCTTTGGCGCACATATGAAATACGCTTGGATGGTGGTTCTAGGATATATCGTATCAATCATTGTTTGGTATGTGCAGTTTGAAATTTTTCATATCTATTTTTAAAAGGTTATAAATGAACAATACGATTATAGTTTTGGATTTTGGTTCGCAATATACTCAGCTAATAGCTAGAAGGCTAAGAGAAGAGGGCGTCTACACTGAAATTTTGCCATTTAATGCAAAGCTTAGCGAGATAAAAGCAAAAGAGCCAAAAGGTATCATTTTAAGTGGTGGCCCAGCTAGTGTTTACGCTAAAGATGCTTATTTTTGCGATAACGGCGTCTTTGAGTTAAATATCCCTATCCTTGGTGTTTGCTACGGTATGCAACTACTTGCTCACACGCACGGAGCTGAAGTTTTAGCGGCTGATCAAAAAGAGTACGGCAAGGCTGAACTAAACGTCATAAAAGAGCACAAACTATTTCAAGGTACCCCATCAAAACAAATCGTATGGATGAGCCATAGTGACTATGTAAAAGACCTACCAGAAGGCTTTGAGGTGATCGCTGAGAGTGAGAATTCGCCTTATTGCGCTTTTGGTGATGATAAACGTAAATTTTATGCGATCCAGTTTCATGCAGAGGTGCAACACAGCGAGTATGGCACGCAAATTTTAAAGAATTTTGCCAAATATATTTGCGGTTGCGAGAGCACTTGGAATATGGGAAGCTTTGCTAAAAATAAGATAGAAGAGATCAGAAAAACAGTAGGCACCCACAAGGTGCTTTGTGCAGTTAGCGGTGGCGTGGATAGCTCCGTGACTGCGGCACTTTTAGCGGCCGCCGTGCCAGAAAATTTGATCCTTGTCTTTGTTGATAATGGACTTCTTAGAACAAACGAAAAAGAGCAAGTTGAAGCTACATTTAGAACAAAGCTTGGTGTTGAGCTAGTTAGCATAGACGCGAGCGAGACCTTCCTTGGCCGCTTGGCTGGTGTAGTAGATCCTGAGAAAAAACGCAAGATCATAGGCGAGACATTTATAGAAATTTTTGAGCAAGAGGCTAAAAAGCATGGCGATGTGAAATTTCTAGCTCAAGGCACTCTTTATACTGATATCATCGAAAGCTCCGTAGTTGGCTCAAGCAAGACGATAAAGAGCCACCACAACGTTGGAGGTTTGCCTGATTGGATGACATTTGAGCTAATAGAGCCACTAAGAGAAATTTTTAAAGACGAGGTTAGAAAGCTTGGTCTTGAGCTTGGACTAAGCCGCAATCTAGTCTTCCGCCACCCTTTCCCGGGACCTGGTCTTGCTATTCGCATCATGGGTGAAGTAAATAAACCAAGTCTAGAGCTACTTCGCAAAGCTGATGTGATCTTACGCGATGAGCTAAAAAGTACTGGCTGGTACAACAAAACTTGGCAGGCATTCTGCGTGCTTTTAAATGTAAATTCTGTTGGCGTTATGGGTGATAACCGCACTTATGAAAACGCCGTGTGCGTGCGTGTGGTCGATGCGAGCGATGGCATGACTGCAAGCTTTTCAAGACTCCCTTATGATTTACTTGAAAATGTAAGCCGACGCATTATAAACGAGGTAAATGGCATCAATCGCGTAGTTTATGACATCTCGAGCAAACCGCCCGCAACGATAGAGTGGGAGTGAAGTAATAGACAAAAATAGTAAAATATTTTCTATTTTTGTCTATAATAAGCAATGAGGTATCTATATAATTTTTAGGAAAAAAAGTGAAAATTAAAATAGAAAATATTGGTAAAGTAAAATATGCCGATATCGAAATTAATGGTATTACAGTTATAGCCGGAGAAAATAATTCAGGCAAAAGCACAGTTGGTAAAGCACTGTATAGTGTTTTTAATGGTCTTTGTAACGTGGATAAGAGAATAAAAAATGAGAGAACTGATATTATCAGGTCTTATTTGGTAAGATTTTTTGATGATTTAGAAATTCCGAATAGAAAAAATAATAATAGATTTATTAAACATACATATCCTGAAATATATATGATTACCAATAGACTATCGGAGATTGATCACTTAGGCAATGTAGACAACAGGGCTATAGTTGATGAAATTTTAGATGTTCTGTCATCATCAAATGATTCTAGTTTAAGCGATATTAGAACATATATTTCTAGTAATTTAGAGAAGGTATCTCAACTAAAAGTTATTGACATAATATTGGAAATTATAAGTTTAACCGATGATGATATTCTTAGGCGTATATTCCTAAAATATCTTAGAGCAGAAT
>NZ_POZU01000008.1:0-43781 GCF_002914005.1 Campylobacter concisus
GGTACGCTGTGTTGCTTGCTTAGTTCTTTAAGCGATATATAAGGCGTTGAAGTTTGAATTTGCGTTGGCGGTAAAAATCTCTCGTTTTCTTGCACGTTCTCGCTCAAAATTGATCCATTTCACATAAAATTTGGCTCTTATTATCGCCAAAATTTTATTAAATTTGGGTTATGTAAGCTTTAAAGCATCTTTTGTTACTATTGTGTTTTCAAATTTAATTTAGGTGAGCGATGTTTATAAAAGGTTTTTTTTCAAACTCAGTTGGCATTATGGTTTCAAGAATTCTTGGACTTATAAGAGACCTTTTAACAGCTTCTATCCTTGGAGCTGGCATATTTAGCGATCTTTTTTTTATCGCTTTTAAAATACCAAATTTATTTCGCCGCATCTTTGGCGAGGGCGCCTTTACGCAGGCATTTTTGCCAAATTTTGCAAATAGCAAGAAAAAAGCGATCTTTCAGGCTGAAATTTTCATCAAATTTCTACTTTTTATAGGAGTTTTGACGCTTCTTGTAAATTTATTTACGCCCTACTTTATAAAGATCATCGCAAGCGGTTTAAGCGAGCAAAATATCACAGACGCAGTGCCACTTGTGCGTATAAATTTCTACTATCTAGCTCTTGTTTATATCGTCACTTTCATGGGTGCACTGCTTCAGTATAAAGGGCACTTTGCCACGACAGCGTTTTCTACTGCACTACTAAATTTAGCCATGATCGCATCGCTACTTTTGGCTCGTGGCAAGAGTGAGAGTGTGGTCGCACTTTATCTTAGTTTTGGTGTCGTTGCAGGCGGCATTTTACAAGTTTTGGTGCATTTAATTGCTATGAAATTTAACGCTTTAAATAAAATTTTTTGGGGCGGTCTAAGCGGATATTTTAAAGGCAAAAGAGCGCAGAGTAAAGGCTTTTTTATAAATTTTTATCACGGCTTACTTGGCTCAAGTGCGATGCAAATAAGCGCATTTATGGACACTTGGTTAGCAAGTTTTTTAGTAAGTGGCTCGATAAGCTATCTCTTTTATGCAAATAGAATTTTTCAGCTTCCGCTTGCTATCTTTGCGATTGCGCTCTCTCAAGCGCTTTTTCCAAAGATCACCAGACTTTTAAAGCAAAAAGACGAGGCAAACGCCCTAGTTTGGACAAAAAAGAGCTTTTACCTGCTACTTTGCGCCCTGCTTGCCGCCACGATCACAGGCGTTGTGCTAAGCGAGTTTATCATCTGGCTCTTGTTTGAGAGAGGGAATTTTGTAAGGGCAAACACCATTGAATGCGCCAAGGTGCTAAGCGCCTATTTGGTGGGGCTTACGCCATTTGGACTGGCTAAAATTTTCTCACTTTGGCTCTATGCAAATATGAAGCAAAAAGAGGCAGCCAAAATTTCTATCATCTGCCTTGTGATAAATTTGATCCTAGCTGTCATTTTGATGCAGAAATTTGGAGCAGCTGGTCTTGCATTTGCAAGCTCGCTTGGGGGATTTTTACAGCTTATTTTATACATAAGAGCCTTTGGAGCTAAGCGATTTTTAGCTATAATCGAGCCTAAATTTATAGCCGCTATCGCTGTTTTAGCGGTTTTGCTCTATTTTGATTTAACATTTTTAAAGGATATATTTAATGCGAATTTTTGATACTTCTAAAAGAGAAAAGGTTGAGTTTAGCCCGATAAGAGAAGGTGAAGTTAGCATCTATCTGTGCGGTCCAACAGTCTATGACGACGCGCATTTGGGACATGCAAAGTCAGCCGTTAGCTTTGATCTTTTAAGAAGGGTCTTAAAAGCGCTTGGCTACAAGGTCAAATTTGCAAGAAACTACACCGACATAGACGATAAAATTTTAAATAAAATGGCTGAAACTGGCCAAAGCCTAGAAGATATCACAAACAAATATATAGCACATTATGAGAGCGATATGAACGCTTTAAACGTGTTTGATCCAGACTTTAAACCAAAGGCTACGCAGTGCTTGGAGGCGATCATTAGCTACATCAAGGTGCTTATGGATAGAGGTGTGGCGTATAAGACGAGCGATGGAATTTACTTTGATACAAGCAAGGATAGTGGCTATTTTAGCATCAGCGGCAAGGATAACAACACCGATCTTATCGCGCGCGTGGCTAGTTTTGGCGAGAAAAGAGATGAAAAAGACTTTGTGCTTTGGAAATTTGACGAAAAATGGTATGAGAGCCCATTTGGCAAGGGTCGCCCTGGCTGGCACACCGAGTGCGTAGCGATGATAAGGGAGTTTTTAAGCGATAAAGAAAATGATAAATTTGAGATCGACATCCACGCTGGTGGCATCGACCTGCTCTTTCCACACCACGAAAACGAGGCTAGCCAGTGCAGATGTGCCTATCATAAAAATTTGAGCAAATACTGGATGCACAATGGCTTTATAAAAGTAAATAACGAAAAGATGAGCAAGAGCCTAAATAACAGCTTTTTCGTAAAGGACGCCCTAAAAAACGTTCATGGCGAAGTGCTTAGATATTACTTGCTTACGAGCCATTATAGGGCTCATTTTAACTATTCGGATGAAGATCTAGTGGCTTCAAAAAAAAGACTTGATAAAATTTACCGCCTCAAAAAAAGAGTTGATGGCGTGCAAGCAGGCATGGCAAATGAGAGCTTTAAAAGCGAGCTACTTGAAGCACTAAGCGATGATCTAAACGCTTCAAAGGCGCTTGCAAGCGTCGATGAGTTTGTAAAAACAGCAAATGAAAGGCTTGATACAAATCCAAAAGATAAAGTCTATAAGTCCGAAATAGTGGCAAATTTGGAGCTTATAAGTGAAATTTTGGGCATTGCTAGCACAAATTATGTTGAGTATTTTCAATTTGGTGTAAGCGACGAACAAAAGGAACAGATAAAAAGGCTTCTTGATGAGCGGACGATAGCTAAAAAAGAGAGAAATTTTGCAAAAGCTGATGAGATAAGAGACGAGCTAGAAAAGATGAATATCTCTATCATGGATACACCAAATGGCGCAGTTTGGGAGAGAAATAATGAATAACTTTGGCTTAAAAGATGTGCTAAAACGCTTTGGCCCATATTTTAAAGACTACATCCCACACTTTATCCTAGCCTTCATCGGCATGGCCCTCGCAAGTGGCGGAACAGCAGTCAGTGCGTATCTGGTAGAGCCAGTACTTAATAAAATTTTCGTTGAAAAAAACGAAACATTGCTTTATATGCTGCCATGTGCGATCATTGCTATTTATCTGTTAAAAAATGTTGGAACTTTTATGCAGGCCTATTTTACCGCGTATATTGGTCAAGATACGATTAGAAGATTTCGTGAAAATATGGTCGAAAATTTACTAACTTTGGATATGAAATTTTTTAATGATTTTCGAACAGGCGAGCTAATAAGCAGAACTACGAACGACATAGAGCGCATAAGATCTATTGTTTCAAGCATCATACCTGAGCTTATTAGAGAGCTTGTAACTATCATAGGTCTGCTTTGTGTAGTTATATATCAAAGCCCTAAATTAGCCTTTTTTGCACTTGTTATTATGCCATTAGCGATTTATCCGATCTCACGCCTTGCAAAAAAGATGAAAAAAATTTCAAAGCAGTCGCAAGAAAAGACATCTGATATCACTTCAGCTTTGAGTGAAATTTTTACAAATATTGAGATAATAAAGGCAAATAATGCTCAAAAATACGAGCATTCACGCTTTGTTGAAGAAAATAATAAATTTTTTAAGCTAAATCTTAAAACCGTAAAAATCGAGCAACTAGTAAGCCCACTAATGGAAACAATTGGCTCAATTGGCGTAGCTGCAGTCATCATAATAGGCGGCAAAGACGTCATCGATGAAAATATAAACATGGGCGCTTTTTTTTCATTTTTAACTGCGCTTTTCATGCTCTACACCCCACTAAAACGTATCGTAAATATCTATAATAAAATGCAAGATGCGATCGCCGCAAGCGAGAGAACCTTTTTCTTGATGGATAAAGTAAGCCAGATAAAAGATGGCGAAAAAGAGCTAAGCGAAGAGATAAATTTGATTAAATTTAATGATGTCTGCCTAAACTACGGCGACAAAGAGGTCTTAAAAGGTATAAATTTGGAGGCTCGTAAGTCAGAATTTATAGCCCTAGTTGGCTCAAGCGGTGGTGGAAAAACATCGCTCATGAATTTGCTTATGAGATTTTACGACGTAAATAGCGGAGAAATTTTAATAAATGAGACAAATTTAAAAGATATCAAAATCCACTCACTTCGCCAAAATATCGGCCTTGTAACGCAGCGTGTCTATATCTTTAACGATACAATCGCTAAAAACGTGGCTTACGGCAGAGAATTTAACGAAGAAGCCGTGATAAATGCACTAAAAATGGCAAATGCTTATGAGTTTGTAAGTAAACTAGATAACGGCATAAACACTATCTTAAATGAATTTGGCACAAACCTTTCAGGCGGTCAAAGACAGCGTATAGCAATAGCCAGAGCACTTTACCAAAACCCACAAATTCTTATCTTTGACGAAGCTACTTCAGCGCTTGATAACGAGAGCGAAAAAGAGATCACAAAGGCCATAAACAACCTAAGAAGCAAAAAGATCATCTTTGTCATCGCTCACCGTTTAAGTACGGTTGAGAGCGCTGATAAGATCACGGTTTTAAGCAATGGAAGGATAGTTGATATCGGAAGCGATGAAGAGCTTAGCAAAAGAAATGAAATTTATGCAAAACTTAAAGGCAAAGCCTTAGTTTAAGGCGATTTTTGCTAAGATTTGCACAAAATTTTAGGCATTTTAAAGAGGTTAAAATGAGCTTAAACTACGAAACTTTAAAATCTATATTTTTTAAATTTGATCCTGAAACTGCCCACAAGATCGCAGAATTTGCAATGATCGGAGCAAATAAAATTTTTCCAGGATCATTAAGCTTTGTAGCAAATAAGTGCGTGGTCGATGACAATGCGCTAAAACAAAATTTATTCTCAAGCAGCTACCACAACCCAGTTGGTATAGCTGGAGGCTTTGATAAAAACGCCACGATGTTTGAAGCGCTCACGGCTCTTGGATTTGGGTATTTAGAATTTGGTACATTTACTCCAAAACCTCAACCTGGCAACGACAAACCAAGACTTTTTAGGCTTATAGACGAAGAGAGCATCCAAAACGCGATGGGCTTTAACAACGAAGGCTGTGAGGCTATTAAAAATAGAGTCAAAAAACTTTATCCTTATACTTTACCTATCTGGGCAAATATAGGCAAAAACAAGGTCACACCAAACGAAGACGCAATAAAAGACTATGAAATTTTAGTAAGAGAATTTAGTGAAATTTGCGACACCTTCGTTATAAATGTCTCATCGCCAAACACGCCAAATTTAAGAGCATTGCAAGATGAGAGCTTCATAAAAGAGCTTTTTAGTGTCATTTTACCACTTACTAAAAAACCAATCATCTTTAAAATCGCTCCAGATATGAGTCACGAAGATGCGATCAGGCTTTGTAGTTGCGCGGTAGAAAACGGTGCTAGCGGCGTGCTTGTTTCAAATACAAGTGTTGATTACTCGCTCTCTCACTCATCAAATTTAAAGGATTTTGGCGGACTAAGCGGTAAGGTGATCGCTAAAAAGTCAAAAGAGATATTTAAAGCTGTAGCAAACGAGCTTTATGGTAAGACGACGCTTATCGCATGCGGCGGCATAGATAGCGGTGCAGAGGCCTATGAGCGCATAAAAATGGGAGCAAATTTAGTGCAAATTTTTACAAGCTTTATCTTTAAAGGGCCAATGATCGCAAGAGATATAAATTTAGAAATTTTAGAACTTTTAAAAAGAGATGGCTTTGCCTCTATTAGCGAAGCGGTCGGCATAGATGTTAAAAAATAAAAGGCAAAAGATTGATAAAATTTAATAAAACAAAACTAGAAAACGGACTTGAAATTTATCACGTACCAGTAAATCCTGGCTCAAAAGTGATAAGCGTCGATGTCTTTTATAAAGTTGGATCAAGAAACGAAGTGATGGGCAAAAGCGGCATCGCTCACATGTTAGAGCATCTAAATTTTAAATCAACCAAAAATTTACGAGCTGGTGAATTTGACGAAATAGTAAAAGGCTTTGGTGGCGTAAATAACGCAAGTACAGGCTTTGACTATACCCACTACTTTATAAAAGCGTCAAATGAAAATTTAGACAAAACGCTTGGTCTTTTTGCTGAGCTTATGAAAAATTTAAGCCTAAAAGACAAAGAATTTCAGCCAGAGCGAGACGTGGTGCATGAAGAGCGTAGGTGGCGAACAGACAACAACCCTATGGGATACCTCTACTTTAGACTCTACAACCACGCATTTATCTACCATCCATACCACTGGACTCCGATAGGCTTTATAAAAGATATCGAAAACTGGAATATCTCCGACATAAAAGAATTTCATGCTACTTTTTATCAGCCAAAAAATGCGATTTTGATGATAAGCGGTGACATCGGCAAGGATGAGGCATTTAAACTGGCTAAGAAAAATTTTAGTGGCATAAAAAATAAAAGAGCCATCCCAAAAACTCACTGTAAAGAACCTGAGCAAGATGGGGCCAGAAGAGCTATCATCTATAAAGATAGCCAAACACAAATGCTAGCGATCGCTTACAAAATCCCAAATTTTAAACACGCTGATCAAGTGGGACTAAATGCGATAAGCGAATATCTAGCTACTGGTAAAAGCTCTGTTTTACAGCAACGTCTAATCGATGAGCTAATGCTCGTAAATCAAATTTATGCTTATAATATGAGCTGCGTTGATGAAAATTTATTTATATTTTTAGCAGTTTGCAACCCAGATGTCGAAGCAAGTGTGGTTGAGGCTGAAATTTTAAAGATCATAGATGATTTAAAAAATAAACCAATCGACAAAGATGATGTTTTAAGAGTTAAAAATTTGATAAAAACTGATTTTATTTACTCATTTGAGAGTGCAAGCAAGGTTGCAAATTTATACGGCTCATACCTTGCTAGAGGCGATATAAAGCCACTTTACGAGCTTGAAAAAAATATCGATAAAATTGATGCAAAACTTTTAAAAGATATAGCAAATAGATATTTTAATGAAAAAACTAGCACGACAATAATTTTAAAAAAGGAATAAATGTGGAAAATTCGCTTCAAGGTGCGATGACCGCACTCATTACGCCATTTAAAAATCAAAAAGTAGATGAAGTCAGTTTTGAAAAACTAATAAAAAGACAGATAAAGCACGGCATAGATGTCGTTGTACCAGTTGGAACCACTGGCGAGAGTGCAACACTGACGCATGATGAGCATAGAATTTGTATCGAAATAGCTGTTGATGCTTGTAAAGGCACAAATGTAAAAGTACTAGCTGGGGCTGGTAGTAACGCCACTCACGAAGCTATTGGTATCGCTAAATTTGCTCAAGCTCATGGCGCTGATGGTATCCTATCAGTTGCTCCCTACTACAATAAACCAACGCAGGAAGGGCTTTACGAGCACTACAAGGCCATTGCAAATAGCATTGAGATACCTGTGCTTCTTTACAATGTTCCAGGTAGAGTCGGCGTGGATATCTTGCCAGCGACCGTTTTTAGGCTCTTTAAAGAGTGCAAAAATATCTATGGTATCAAAGAGGCAACAGGTAGCATAGATAGATGCGTAGATCTACTAGCTCACGAGCCAAATTTAGTAGTCATTAGCGGCGAAGATGCGATCAACTATCCTATCATATCAAATGGCGGCAAAGGTGTTATCTCAGTTACAGCAAATCTCTTGCCAGATCAAATTTCAGAGCTTACGCACTTTGCGATGAACGAAGAGTACAAAAAAGCAAAATTAATAAATGATAATCTATACACGATAAATAAAACACTCTTTTGCGAAAGCAATCCGATACCGATCAAAGCAGCGATGTATCTAGCTGGACTAATCGACTCTTTAGAGTACCGCTTGCCACTTTGCAAACCAAGTAAAGAAAATTTTAAAAAGATAGAAGAAGTAATAAAAAATTACGAAATAAAGGGTTTTTAATGAAGGACACACTAAACGAATTTAAAGGTAAAACGCTAGTTATCAGCGGCGGCACTAGAGGTATCGGTAGAGCCATAGTTGAAGAATTTGCAAAAGCTGGTGTAAATATAGCATTTACCTACAACTCAAACGAAGAGCTTGCAAAAGAACAAGCAAAAGAGCTTGAAGCTACTTATAAGATAAAAGCAAGAGCATATGCGCTAAATATCCTTGAGCCAGAGACTTATAAAGAGCTATTTTTAAAGATAGACGAGGATTTTGATAGGATTGATTTTTTCATCTCAAATGCAATTATTTCAGGTCGTGCAGTAGCTGGTGGATACACTAAATTTATGAAGCTAAAACCAAGAGGCATAAACAATATCTTTACAGCAACAGTAAATGCCTTTGTCGTAGGCACTCAAGAAGCTGCAAAACGCATGGAAAAAGTGGGTGGCGGCAGCATCATTAGCCTATCATCGACTGGAAATTTAGTCTATATCGAAAACTACGCAGGTCACGGCACAGCAAAAGCAGCCGTTGAGGCGATGGCAAGATATGCCGCAACTGAGCTTGGCGAGAAAAATATCCGCGTAAACGTCGTAAGTGGCGGCCCTATCGAGACAGATGCACTAAGAGCCTTTACAAACTACGAAGAGGTTCGCGATATGACGGCAAAGCTTAGCCCACTAAACCGCATGGGACAGCCGACTGATCTAGCCGGAGCATGTCTATTTTTGTGCTCATCTAAGGCTAGCTGGGTGACTGGACATACATTTATAATAGATGGTGGCACGACCTTTAAATGAGAAGATTGAAATTTTAAGCATAAAGGCATATTTGTGAGTTTAAATTTACCAAACGCATTGGCATTTTTTAGGATACTACTGGCTCCACTTATGTTTTTTATGCTTGTAAATGCGCCAGGAATTTTTACGCAAATTCACATAAGCTGGATAAACTACTTCGCAGCTCTTATTTTTGTGATCGCCTCGGTGACTGACTTTTTTGACGGCTACATCGCCAGAAGTTGGGATCAAAAGACCAAACTTGGCACTATCCTTGACCCACTAGCTGATAAGATGCTGATCTTGGCTGCATTTTTAGGCCTTATGATGCTTGGTAGAGCGAGCGCTTGGGCTGTTTATCTCATCTTGGTAAGGGAGTTTTTTATAACTGGCTTTCGTGTCGTGATGGCAAGTGATGGTGTCGAGGTCGCTGCATCAATGGCTGGCAAAGTAAAAACAGTCTCGCAGATGTTTGCGGTTGGATTTTTACTGATGAGCTGGCCTGGTGGCGAGCTTTTGCTCTGGATAGCTGTTGCGCTTACGCTTTATTCTGGATTTGAGTATATTTTTGCCTATGTAAAGGCGATGAAAAAGAGCTAAAATTTCTTTCGCTCGTAAGACCCAAAGTTTTTACTTGCAAAAATTTATATAAATAATCAAATCTTCATTTTCAAAATAAGTAAAATCAAGTTAAAAATTTCTCCTAGCTAAAAGAAATTTTTAGTTAAATGCCGTTTGAGAGTAAATTTATAAATTTTGGCTAAAATCTCATCAATTTTTCAAAAAAAGGTAAGTTTTGAAAGGCATTCTCTTCACGCTAGCCCTGCTTTGCATCGGGCTTTATGCGTATTCGTTTTATTTTTTAGTGACCGTTTTAGCCATTAGTTTTCTCATATTTTTTCACGAGCTTGGCCACTTTTTGGCAGCAAGAACGCTTGGCGTAAAGGTAAATACCTTTAGTATTGGCTTTGGCGAGAAAATTTACACCAAAAACGTTGGCGGCACCGACTACTGCCTAAGCGCGATCCCACTTGGCGGATACGTGCAGCTAAAAGGGCAAGACGACACCGACCCAAAGGCAAAAAACTACGACGCTGACAGCTACAACGTGCTAAGTCCGATAAAGCGAATTTACATCCTCTTTGCTGGGCCATTTTTCAACTTTATCTTGGCGTTTTTCATATACATTTTGCTTGGATCTATCGGAGTTGAAAGACTTGCGCCAAGTATAGGCCACATAGCTGAAGGCTCGGCAGCTGCAAGTGCTGGGCTAGCTAAAAATGATAAAATTTTAGCAATAAATGGCGTAAAGATAAACGAGTGGGATGAGATCAGTAAAAATGTAAAGCTTGAGCCAAGTACCATTTTGATAGATCGCAACGGCTCGCAAATGACTATAAATTTAACACCAAAAATAGGCGAGACGATAAATCTATTTAATGAAAAGGTGCAGCGCCCACTGATCGGAATTTCTCCAAATGGAGAAGTGATAAAAATTTACCATACTGGTCTTGCAGGCATAAATTTTGCCTTTAGTGAGACGATCGAGGCATCAAAACTAATCTTTAAAAGCTTTACCAAACTAGTAAGTGGAGCTGTGCCGCTAAAAGAGGTCGGTGGCATCGTACAGATCGCTGATGTCACCTCAAAAGCTGCTCAGATCAGCATTAGCGTGCTGCTTCTCATCACAGCGCTCATCTCTGTGAATTTAGGCGTATTAAATTTATTCCCCATCCCAGCACTTGACGGCGGCCACATACTTTTTAACCTATATGAGCTGATTTTTAGGCGCGAGGTAAATGAGCGAGTGCTCATCATGCTCACCTACTGTGGCTGGGCGCTACTGCTTGGCATAATGGTGCTCGCGACCTTTAACGACATTATGAGATTAAGCGGAGGTTTATGATGATAGTTTTAAAAGAACTGTTAGAAAAAATAGGAAATTTAAGCAAAGATGTGACGCTAATCGCCGTTAGCAAAAATGTCACAAGTATTGAAGTAAGAGAGCTTTACGAACAAGGACAAAGAAATTTTGGCGAAAACAGAGTCCAAGAGCTAGCCAAAAAAGAGCTAGAACTGCAAAATTTTACTGATATAAAATGGCATATGATCGGCCGCTTGCAAAATAACAAAATAAATCAAATGATAAGCCTAAAGCCCACACTTTGGCAAAGCTGCGATAGCTTTGAAAGGGCCTTAGAGGTCGATAAAAGACTCAGCTACAAGCTCGATACCTTACTTCAAATAAACTCGGCTGATGAAGATACAAAGCAAGGTGTAAGCGTGGCAAACGCGGCAGAAATTTATGAGCGTATCCAAAGCGAGTGCAAAAATATCAATCTAAAAGGTGTGATGAGTATCGGAGCGCATGTGGATGAGCCAAAAGAGATTCAAAAGAGCTTTGAGCTAACTTATAAAATTTTTGATAGCCTAAAGCCAAAAGGTGCAACTATCTGCTCGATGGGTATGAGTAGTGACTTCGAGCTAGCGATAAAATGCGGCTCAAATATGATCCGCCTTGGCACTATGCTTTATCTATAAATTTATCACTTTTGCATGCCTCTGCTGCTGGGGTTCGATAAATTTTTACTAAAAAGACTTGAGCGAAAAAATAAAATTTTAATATTTAGCGTCAGCCAAAACTAGAGCAAAAAGTACTTTTACACCAGCTTTTTCTATAGTATTTTTAGCCTCAAGTATCGTTGTGCCAGTGGTTACGATATCATCTACCAAAATAACTGGCGCAGTGATCTTTTTTAGGATTTTAAAATTTCTTGGGTTATTTTGTCTAAATTGCAAATCCTTACCACTATAGCTGATCTTACTGGTTGCATGTAGTGCGTGAAATATAGGCTTTAGATTTTTAGCCCTTAGTGCATTTGCCAAAATAGCCGCATGCGAATAGCCGTGATGCACTCTATCGTCTATTGGCAAAGCATAGACTTTCTCCGGTAAGCTAAAGCTTTTAGCAAATTTATTAAATGCAAATTTGGCTAAGTTTTTATATATAAAATATCCGTGCATTTGATGCTTGGAGTGGATGAGTTCTTTTATTTCAGAGTAGCCGTAAAAGCTATAAATTTTAAAGCCCTCTAGTTCTCTTACTATCGGGCTTGGCTTGCTTAAAATTTGTGAGCAAATTTTACAAAACGTATTTAGCGTAAAGCTCTTGCAAAACGCACAAAACATCAGCTATTTAAAATAGCAATTGCTGTGCGTTTGATGGCATCATTTATGATCTCAGTTAAAAATGATTTAAATGCTCCACCTGTGGGAATCAACTCAAATTTGGTTTGATTATTTGAAATGTTTTTAACGATGCTTTGATCGCCTTTTTGGATCTTAAGTGTAATCTTAATATTGCCTTTTGTATTATCAGTGCCGTATCCACTCATATTTGCTTCAAATTCGTTGATAAAAATTTCAACTACGACGCCACCCATGCCATTTACATTTGCACCGCGCGCCATAAGCTCTTTTTTGAGAGAATCGCTAAAATAAGTAGCAAGATCGTTTTGAAGCACGACATATTCTTTTACTGTGCCTTTGCTATCAGTAATCGTAGCGATAGTGCTTTTGTTTTTACGGTTATCATGTACCGCACTTATATAGACCTCAAAACCATTGCTTTGTTGATTTGAAACAATAGCCTTATAAGGATCAAACGCAAGCACCGTCTGAGTAGGCGCGCAACCGCTCAAAAATAGGACAAAAAGTCCAAAGATAGCTAGAAATTTAAATTTACTCATATTTTTCCTTTCAAAGTTTAGTGATCTCATCAGCCACTTTTATGGCAGCTTGCTTGACTAAAAGCGCGATAAAGAAGTCAAACTGACCGCTTTTTGACGCCTCAAGCTCCTCCACGTGGTGTCTAGTCGAGATAGGAATTCGCTTTTTGAAATTTATATCTGAAAGCACAAGCTCGCCGTATAAGTGCCCGTTTAAAATTTCAGAGCTTCTAGAGTAAGTGCCTCTAAGCTCGTCAAATCTAAAATCAAGTCTATATGTATAAGGCGATGTTTGAGTATCGACAACAACGATTCCACGAGAATTTAACTCACGCTGCAAAAACATGTAAAAAAGCACCTCAAGGCGTGGGTTTGAGTTAAAAACTGCAGTATTTCCTTCAACACCTGTGTAATATATCGATCTTGCACTACTTCTAGCATCGACGATCCTGTGGAAATAAACCTTTTTTAATCCAACATTAGTATCGATCATGTTTTTTTCCAAGCAGCAGTTTATTGCTACATCACTTTTGTATTTAACACCATTTATAAAAAGACCATCGCCCCTGCCTTTACAAGCACTGCAATCAGCCGGTATCCTCATAACCTCTTCAAAGTACATCTTATCTTCGCTACTTATGCTCGCACTTTGCACGCCATCTATTCCCTCACACGATAGACAAAGGCTAGCTTTTGCCACACAGCCAGTTAGAAAGATAGCTGCAAAAACTGCCAGTAATGTCATTCTTAGCATTTTACTTCCTTTTGCTCTTTTTGTTTTTTGCGGAGATTTTTCACACTCTCGCCTGCGATGCCGTAGTTATTCGTATAGATCTCATCGATAATGACAACGGTATTTTGAGTGCTTCTACCTAAAATTTCGCTTATTAGCTTCGTAACTCCGCTTATCATCTTCTCTTTTTGCTCCACACTTGGGCTATCACCCTCTTTTGTCACACAAATTTTCACAAATGGCATAGCGCTCCTTTTTGCAAATTTAATACTTAAATTTTAATCAAAATCTATCTGCCAAAATAAGATCCTCACTACTGCCGTATCGCAAAGTCAGACGAGGCGTGGGTAAAATTTACGATGGGAGTTACCATGGCAGGTAATGACCGAGTAAATTTTAGACACAACAAAGTATGACAAAGCGAGACAACGCATTAGTCTATTTTTAAGACAGAGAGAAACGCCTCCTGCGGCAAATTCACCTTTCCTATCGCCTTCATGCGTTTCTTACCCTCTTTTTGCTTTTCAAGCAACTTTCGCTTACGCGTAATATCGCCACCGTAGCACTTGGCTGTGACGTTTTTACCCATTGATTTTACGGTTTCTCGGGCGATTATTTTATTACCGATGCTAGCTTGTATCGCCACCTCAAAGAGCTGACGAGGCACGATCTCTTTCATCGCCTTTACGAAGTCTCTGCCCTTTGTCTGCGCCTTACTCTCGGGCACGATGATAGAGAGCGCATCGACCGTCTCGCCAGCCACTTTTACATCAAGTTTCACTAGATCGCCCACGCGGTAGTCACTTGGCTCGTAGTCAAAGCTTGCGTAGCCTTTTGTGCTTGATTTTAGCTTGTCGTAAAAGTCCATCACGATCTCGTTCATCGGTATGTCATACTCTAGCAGCACGCGGTCAGTCGTGATGTAGTCCATCTTTGTTTGTATGCCACGACGGTTGTTTAAAAGCGTGATGATGTTGCCCAAAAACTCGCTTGGCGTGATGATAGTCGCTTTCACATATGGCTCAAGGATCGAGTCTATTTTATTTACTGGTGGCAGCTGGCTTGGGTTTTGTATCTTTAAATTTAGCCCATCAGTTTGGATGACTTCGTATGTCACGGTCGGCGCTGTAGCAATGAGATCAAGATCAAATTCGCGCTCCAGCCTCTCTTTAACAACCTCCATATGAAGAAGACCTAAAAAGCCAACCCTAAAGCCAAATCCAAGTGCGACCGAGGTCTCTGGCTCGTAGCTAATGGAGCTGTCATTTAGCTTTAGCTTATCCAGTGCGTCACGTAGATCTTCAAATTTATCAGTTTCTATCGGATAAAGTCCCGCAAATACGAACGGCTTGGCTCTCTCAAAGCCGCCAACTGGCTCTTTTAGGGGATTTCTTGACTGCGTTATCGTATCACCAACCTGCACGTCGCTAACATTTTTAAGTCCTAAAACTACGATACCAACTTCGCCAGCGCTAAGCGTTTTGGTCTTGATCGGCGCGATAGGATTTGGATACATGAGGTCAAGCACGATGTGCTTTTTGCCTGTACCCATGACCAAAATTTCATCATTTTTTGAAATTTCACCATCATAAACACGCACAAGGGCTAACGCACCAAGGTAGTTGTCAAACCAGCTATCGTAAATGAGCGCCTTTGTAGGCTTATTTGCATCACCATTTGGCGCAGGGATCCTCGTGATGATCGCTTCAAGCAGCTCTTTTATGCCAACGCCTGTTTTTGCGCTCACTTCGATAGCTCCTGAGCAGTCAAGTCCGATGATGTGCTCGATCTCGTCTTTTACCCTAGCAGGGTCAGCCGCTGGTAGGTCGATCTTGTTGATGACTGGGATGATCTCTAGGTTGTTTTCAAGTGCAATATAGACGTTTGCGATGGTTTGCGCCTCCACGCCCTGACTGGCATCCACGACAAGAAGCGCGCCCTCGCAACTAGCTAGGCTGCGGCTCACCTCGTAGCTAAAGTCGACGTGGCCCGGAGTGTCTATCAAATTTAGAACAAAATTTTCGCCATTTAGTGCGTAGTTTAGGCGGACAGACTGGGCTTTGATCGTGATGCCACGCTCTTTTTCGATATCCATCGTGTCCATGATTTGCGAGCTCATCTCACGATCACTGACGGCGCCACACTCCTGAATAAGGCGATCAGCAAGCGTACTTTTGCCATGGTCGATATGAGCGATAATGCTAAAGTTTCTAATGTTTTTCATATAAGTTTTACTTTTTACTAAATTTTGGGCTTTATTTTGCCTAAAGTTGATTTAAAATTTGCATAATCTAATTTTAAACATTAAGTAAAAAGTAGTTAAAATCACAACTTTAAAAATAAAATCATGAAGGTTAAAAATGGCAATCCAAAGCGTAGAACCAAATGTAGCTGACTAAGATAAATAGCGAATTAAAATCATATAAATTAGATTACAAATTAGAGCAAGAAAGTTTAAATCAAGAAATAGACAACGCCTTGCTAGAATATGCCTCTAAAGGTGGAGGCAAAGGCGGTAATAGACCTGATGCGAAGTTACTTTTGCAAGATAGCAGTTTAAACTTTTATCCAATTTTAATCGAATACAAAGGCTATGCAGACAAATTAGAAAAACTAGATATTGATGGAAATATAGAAAATAAAACAGCCAAAAACGAGCCAAATTTTAAAAATATAAAAGAATACGCAGTAAACGGAGCGATCCACTATGCAAACGCCCTACTTCACCACACAAGCTATACTGACATCATCGCCATTGGCGTTACTGGCTCTAAAGACAACAAAGGCAAACTTCAAACAAAAATCGGAGTCTATTACGTCTCAAAGTCAAATTTAGGCATAGGACAAAAAGTTAGCGATTTTAGCGACCTTTCATTTTTAAAAGGATCAAATTTTGATGAATTTGCAAAAAGCCTAAAAGATCTAAATTTATCACACGATGAGCTTGAAAAGATAAAACAAAAGCGCGAAAAAGAGATCGATACAAGCTTAGTAAAGCTAAATAATGATATTTATAATAACGAAAAAGGACTTGGCGAAAACGACCGCGTCTATCTAGTCGCAGCCTCTATCATCGCTACCCTTGGCATACCTGGCAGGGTCGCTCCACTAGAAAAATCACAGCTAAAATCATCACCGGAGCAAGGCAACACTGATGGCGAAATTTTAATGAGAAAGATAAAAGCTTTTCTAGAGTGCAAAAATATTCCAACAGATAAAAAGATCTCATCCTTCGCACACTCTCAAATACGATTTTGTCTGAAAATATAAACAAAATTTCAGATGGACAAACACAACTTAAAAGAGTATTTTGCAAAATAGTTGATGATTTGGGAATTTATTACAAAATCGGACTTACCACTGATTTTACTGGCAAACTATTTAACGAAATGTATTCATGGCTGGGTTTTTCGCAAGATAAATTAAATGATGTTGTTCTTACGCCTTCATATGTTGCGACGCTTTTAGTGCGCCTTGCACGGGTAAATAAAGATAGTTATGTCTGGGATTTTGCCACAGGCTCAGCTGGACTCTTAGTGGCTGCTATGAATGAGATGATAAAAGATGCTAAAGATAATATAAAATCACCTGAAGAATTTAAGCAAAAAGAGCTAAAGATAAAAGCAGAACAACTTTTAGGACTTGAAATTCTTCCATCTATTTATATGCTAGCAGTTTTAAACATGATAATGATGGGTGATGGAAGCTCAAATATTTTAAATAAAGATAGTTTAAATGATTTTAGTGGCGAATATGGCTTTGGTGATATTAAAGAGAAATTTCCCGCAACCGCTTTTGTGCTAAATCCGCCATATTCTGCGCCTGGAAATGGCATGATTTTTGTAGAAACTGCTTTAAATATGATGAGCAAAGGCTACGCCGCCATAATCATACAAAACTCAGCTGGTAGCGGAAGAGCACGTGAATTTAATAAAAAGATTTTAAAACGCAACACCCTTATCGCGAGTATCAAAATGCCAACCGATCTTTTCGTTGGTAAATCAAGCGTGCAAACAAATATCTACGTCTTTAAAGTAGGCGAAAAGCACGAAAAAGACGAAATGGTAAAATTTATTGACTTTTCAAACGACGGCTACACAAGATCAAATCGCAAAAAAGCGAGTAATAATTTAAAAATCGCCGACCGCGCACATGAACGCTATGATGAGCTGGTAAATTTGGTGCGTTTTGGCGCAAGTAAGCTTGAAATTTTCACGCAAAATGAATATTACGAAGCGACAATCGACCCAGATAATGGCACAGACTGGAATAAATCCCGCCCCGTAGATAACATGCCGACGCTAGCTGATTTTAAAAAGAGCGTAAGCGACTACCTAAGCTGGGAAGTGTCGCAAATTTTAAAAAAGGATAGTCCCAGTAGAAGCAGTATTGTAAATCAACGAATTGCGAATTTAGAACGAGAATTTAAAGCAAGTGGCGGAGAATTTAAAGAATTTTGTATAGGTGATTTATTTGATGTTGAAAATACTTGGATTTATGGTAAAAACAAAAATTACATAACACGATATGACAAGCCAAGTATTAACTCAGTTGCAGTCATAAGTGGAATTACTACAAATAATGGCGTAAATTATTATACAAATGATAAGCTACCAGAAAACGAGATATTTAAAGATTGCCTAACGATTTCAACTCGTGGCGAATATTCTGGAACCGTAACATATCATTCAGGAAAATTTGTTTTAGCAAATAATATTTTAGTTATGCCTATGCCAAATTGGTCTAATCGTGCTCAACTTTTTATCGCTACAGCTATAAATGCGTTAAATTACGGAGGTTATTCTAACTATCCAAAAAAAGAAACATTAAAAAACGACAAAATTCTCTTGCCGACGCTAGGCGGCAAGATAAATTTTTCCTTTATGGAAAAATTTATCGAAGAGCTCGACGCGTATTTACGCGCCACTGGGCTTAAAAATTATGAATTAACACAATCAGAAAAATCAGCCTTTGCTAAATTTGACGAATTTAGCAAACGGGGGGGGGGTAGCACGTGAATTCACATTAGAAAGTCTATTTGACAATATACGGCAAGGCAGAAGACTTAAAAAACAAGACCAAAAAGCAGGTGCAATTCCTTTTATAATGGCAGGAGTTACAAATAACGGAGTAGCAAATTATATATCCAATCCTGTCGCCAAATTTCCCGCAAACTCAATAACTGTCGATATTTTCGGCAATACATTTTATAGAGATTATGAATTTGGCGCAGGGGACGATACGGGCGTTTATTATAATGTCGCACAAACATATACGAAAGAAACAATGCTTTATTTTACGACAGTAATTTCAAAATCGCTATTTGGCAAATTTTCTTATGGGCAAAAATTAAGAAGCTCACAAAGTTTAAATTTCAAAATCAAACTACCAACCAAAAACGGCGAAATCGACTACGAATTTATGGAAAATTTCATAAAAGCAATTGAAAAACTAGCCATAAAAGACGTCGTGCTTTGGGCTGACAAAAAGATAGAAACAACCAAAAAAATTATCAATAAAGCCTAGGTTAGTAATGATGCCAGCAGTGATCCTCCTCATCATTTAGCTCGCAGATGAGATCATCTTTGTGTCCAAGGTTCTCACTTTCAAACTGAAGCGTGACGTGGCCGATGCCTGCGTGGGAAAGCTCGTGCTCGATGTGCTTTATCATATTTGAAATTTCAGCCACGCTTAGCGCATCATCCACCACCACGTGGGCTATGAGCGCATTTGTGCCAGCATTTATTGCCCAGATATGTAGGTCATGCACGATTTTAACGCCATCTACGCCCTTTATAACGCCTAAAATTTCATCCGTATCAAGCTTAAGCGGCACGGCTTCGATCAGGATATTAAAGCTATCTTTTAGCAAGCTAGCGCCACTTTTTATGATGAGTAGCGAGACAAAGATGCTTGCGATACTATCAGCCTGCGTGAAGTTAAATTTCATTACAAGTAAAGCCGCGATAATCGCACCAACCGAACCAAACGTGTCACCAAGTACGTGCAAATAAGCGCCTTTCATATTTAAGTTTTCTTTTGTATCAGCGCTTTTATGCATATAAACAGCCACGATTAAATTTATAATAAGCCCAAAAATACTAACTATAAGCATTGTTTTTGACTCGATCTGTGGCTCGTTAAAAAATCTCACGATCGCCTCCACTATAACAAAAATAGCAAGCACAATAAGAGCTATGGCGTTTATAAAAGCTGCGATGATCTCGACTCTCTTGTAGCCAAAAGTCTTTTGCAAATTTGCTCTTTTTTCGGCGATATTAAAAGCAACTAGCGATAAAAAGAGCGCTGCAGCATCTGATAACATGTGAAATGCGTCACTGATGAGTGCAAGCGAGTTTGAAACGAAGCCAAAGACCGCCTCAACTACCATAAATGTGAAAATTAGAAAAAATGAATTTCTTAAAACAGTTTTATTGCTCGTGTGAATGTGCATACCGCCATGCTCGGCATGAGAGTGATGAGAGTGGGTCTCTTGCATCTAAAATGATCACCTTTTACTGATAAATTTAAGCATCCATAGCAAGCTCTGGCGCCACCTGACTAGAGGCTAAGCAAGCTAAAAACTGTATAAATATGCCCTGCATCTGCTTTAGTGCCGCTTAAAGATTGAATTTTAAAAATGATAAAAATTTTGTTGTAACTCTTGACATTACAACTAAAAATTATTATACTTCACTCATCGGTTGTAAATAAAAATATTACAACATAAGGACAAGGAGAACGAAATGAAAAATTATCAAGTTGCAAAGATCGCAAACGAGCCAAGAGCCGAGCTAAAAGAGGCTTTAAATTTAACTGGCTGTGAGGTATCTATAAACGAGCTTCCGGCAAATGTGAGCGTGCCATTTGTCCATGCACATAAGCAAAACGAGGAACTTTACATCATCTTGGAGGGCGATGGCGAGCTTTTCATCGACGGTAAAGTGCTAAAAGTAAGCAAAGGAGACGCGGTGCGCATAGATCCAGAGGGTAAAAGGTGCTTTAAAGCTGGCAAAAACGGCATCAAGATGATTTGCATCCAGACAAAACGCAGCAGCCTAGAGCAATACACCATGAGTGACGGCGTGATAGTTGATGATGTAAAGCCAAGTTGGCTGTAAAATTTAAAAAACAAAATTTAAAGGAGAAGTAATGAAAATAGCAATCATAGGTGCAAACGGCAAAAGCGGTACAAATTTGGTGAACGAGGCTTTAAAGCAAGGCTATGATGTCACAGCGATAGTTAGAAATAAAGAGTATAAAAACGAAAGCGTAAAGGTTATCTATAAAGATATTTTCGAGCTTACAAAGGCTAATCTAGCAGGCTTTGACGCGGTTATCAGCGCATTTGCAGCGTGGAGCGAAGAAACATTTGCGCTTCATAAAAAAGTGGCCACTCACCTAGTAAATTTACTAGAAGGCACTAGCACAAGGCTCATCGTAGTTGGTGGCGCTGGCACGTTATTTGTTGATAGCAAAGGCACTATGGTTATGGATACCCCAGACTTCCCAGCGGCATATATGGGCGTGGCAAAGGCGACTGCGGAGTCTTATTTTGAGCTAAAAGATAGGAGCGATTTACTTTGGACATACGTAAGCCCAGCAGGTGACTACGACGCAAATGGTGCTCGTACTGGCAAATACGTGCTTGGTGGAGATAATCTCATCTTAAACTCAAAAAATGAGAGCTATATAAGCTATGCAGACCTTGCGCTTGCGATCATAGACGAGCTAAAAAACAAAAAATTTATACAAAAACGCTTCACAGCAGTTGGCGAGCGAGCATAAAAATTATAGATTTGACATAGCTGGCACAAAAAGCCAACTTGTCAAATCTAAACTAAAAAATAAACTGCTTTTAGTAAAAATTTAAAGTATAATCAGAGAAAATTTCAAGGACATTTATGCAAGTAGGGATCAAGTTTTCAACCGCGATCCATGTAGTTTTAGCAGCTTGTTTTTTCAAAGACGAGAAAGTCACGAGCGAATTTATAGCAGGCAGTATAAACACAAATCCGGTCATAGTTAGGCGCCTACTTGGTACTCTAAAGGCTGCAGGACTTGTGAATGTTGTAGCTGGAGTTGGTGGTGTAAGTCTTGCGAAAGAGCCAAAAGATATAACCCTCCTTCAAATTTTTAACGCAGTAAATGATAAAGAAAAACTTTTTAAGATCCACTCTGACTCACCTAAAGCCTGCCCGCTCGGTAGCAAGATCGAAGGACTCTTAACCAACTACTTCCTAAAAGCACAAGAAGCTTTAGAAAGTGAACTAAGAAGCATTACTTTACAAGATCTATTAGATGAGCTTATTAATTTATAAAATTTAAAAAGTAGGCAAACTAGGTTATAGAATTAAGAAGTAGGCAGATATATAAAAAACCAATCTATTTTATTTATTAGGAACGCTATGCGCTCCTAACTATTTTTATATATCTTTATGTAAGAATTTTTATAAATTCCTAGATTTTATTACTCTTTACTCTTCTCTTTTTTAGCTTTACTCTTTTTTTCTGTTTTATCTTTTAACTTTTCTTTCTTATCTTTTATCTCTTTTATACTATCATCTTTAGAACTATCTTTTTTCTCTTTTACTTCATCACTCTTTTTACTTGCTTTTTCTTTTATCTCATTTTTTTTAGATTTTATTTTTGATTTTGTGTCATCTATCTTTGTAGTGCCTGATACTGATATATCTGATTTTAAATTTTCAAATGTCTTGTCGCCTATACCATTTACATTTTTTATATCTTCTATTGAGTTAAATTTATTTGCTTTTCTATACTCTATTATTGCATCTGCCTTTGAAGATCCTATACCATCTAAACTCATTAGCTCTTCTTTTGTGGCGGTATTTAAATTTATGGCTGCTAGTAATGTAGAAGCTGCTGCTAATAGTGAGAATATAATCTTTTTCATTTTTGTCCTTTTTGGGTAAATTTGGGTTTGGAGTCTATCATATTTGGTGTTTTTAGTCAACACTCGTATAAAAGCATAAACTAAAAGATATTTATAAATGTAAAGATAAAAAGTCTGATTATTTAAGAATATAAATAAATGTAAGATTTGATATTTTATTATAAATTAAGAAATAAATATTAAAAGATGATTGTTTAGATAAAGAAGATTAAAAATTAACAAAGCCCGCAACGACCTACTTTTCCAACATCCCAGTAAGGGAGAGTATCATCAGCCAGGACGAGCTTAGCTTCTTGGTTCGAGATGGAGCAAGGCGTTTCCTCGTCTGTATAGTCACGGGCAGTGTTAAATAAAAGATACATTAGATAAATCTCTTATTTAACACTACGTGTAAAGTTAAAAGTCATAAACAAAGTTTTATAAAAACATATCTTATTAAGTTTTTATCCTTAACAAGGAAGTGATGCTTATTAAAAGATAAGCAGACGAGCTATTAGTACTGGTCAGCTAAAGGACTTTCATCCATTACACACCCAGCCTATCAAACACATAGTCTATATGAGCTCTTAAAAGAAGATTCATCTTGGAGTTGGCTTCCTGCTTAGATGCTTTCAGCAGTTATCACATCCCAACATAGCTACCGAGCGGTGCTCTTGGCAGAACAACTCGTACACCAGTGGTTGGTTCGACCCGGTCCTCTCGTACTAGGGTCAACTCTCCTCAATCTTCTTACGCCCACGGCAGATAGGGACCGAACTGTCTCACGACGTTCTGAACCCAGCTCGCGTACCGCTTTAAATGGCGAACAGCCATACCCTTGGGACCTGCTCCAGCCCCAGGATGCGATGAGCCGACATCGAGGTGCCAAACCTCCCCGTCGATGTGAGCTCTTGGGGGAGATCAGCCTGTTATCCCCGGGGTACCTTTTATCCTTTGAGCGATGGCCCTTCCACACAGAACCACCGGATCACTAAGACCGACTTTCGTCTCTGCTTGACGTGTATGTCTCGCAGTTAAGCTGGCTTATGCCTTTATACTCTACGAACGATTTCCAACCGTTCTGAGCCAACCTTTGTAAGCCTCCGTTACATTTTGGGAGGCGACCGCCCCAGTCAAACTACCCACCAGACATTGTCCTACTTGAGGATAACTCAAGCTAGTTAGCTATCAGAATAAAAAAGAGTGGTATCTCAACAATGGCTCACCATAAACTGGCGTCTATGGATCAAAGCCTCCCACCTATCCTGCACATTTTTATCCCAATAGCAGTGTCAAGCTGTAGTAAAGGTCCACGGGGTCTTTCCGTCTTGCCGCGGGTAGGAGGAATTTTCACCTCCACTACAATTTCACTGGATCCCTCTTCGAGACAGCTCCCATCTCGTTACGCCATTCATGCAGGTCGATATTTAATCGACAAGGAATTTCGCTACCTTAGGACCGTTATAGTTACGGCCGCCGTTTACTCGGGCTTCGATCAAACGCTTCGCAGAGCTAACGTCATCAATTAACCTTCGAGCACCGGGCAGGCGTCACACCCTATACATCCTCTTACGAGTTAGCAGAGTGCTGTGTTTTTGGTAAACAGTCGGGAGGGACTCTTTGTTGTAACCTTCAATGCTTACGGAGTAAATCCTTCACAAAGTTAGGCACACCTTATACCGAAGATACGGTGCTATTTTGCAGAGTTCCTTGAAGAGAGTTCTTCCACGCGCCTTAGAATACTCATCCCACCCACCTGTGTCGGTTTACGGTACGGGCAACTATAACTAAACTTAGAAACTTTTCTTGGCTCGACAGTATCGGCAATTCGCTATCCATTCCGAAGAACTTCAAACGCCTGTGGGGTCTCGGCTTAAAAAGATCCGGATTTGCCTGGATCTTAACCTACACCTTTCGACTAGCACTACCATCCGCTAGCTTGCTTAACTCTAAGCGTCCTTCCATCGCACATTATAGTTGGCATTGGAATATTAACCAATTTTCCATCGCATACCCCTTTCGGACTTTGCTTAGGACCCGGCTAACCCTACGATGACGAGCATCGCGTAGGAAACCTTGGGTTTACGGCGTTGGGGATTCTCACCCCAATTATCGCTACTCATGCCTGCATGCTCACTTGTATTCGCTCCAGCACTCCTTACCGGTATACCTTCAACGCAAATACAACGCTCTCCTACCACTTAGTAAAACTAAGTCTAAAGCTTCGGTACTCATTTTAGCCCCGTTATATTTTCCGCGCAGAATCACTAGACCAGTGAGCTATTACGCTTTCTTTAAAGGATGGCTGCTTCTAAGCCAACCTCCTGGTTGTTTAAGTAACTCCACATCGTTTTCCACTTAAATGAGATTTAGGGACCTTAGCTGTTAGTCTGGGTTGTTCCCCTCTCGACGACGGATTTTATCACTCGCCGCCTGACTGCCATGATTACACACTAGGTATTCGGAGTTTGATAGGGTTTGGTACATTGGTGTATGCCCTAGCCCATTCAGTGCTCTACCCCCTAGTGTTACTACATGACGCTATACCTAAATATATTTCGGAGAGAACCAGCTATCACGATGTTTGATTGGCCTTTCACCCCTATCCACAAGTCATCCCATAGCTTTTCAACGCTAGCGGGTTCGGTCCTCCACCGGCTCTTACACCGGTTTCAACCTGCTCATGGATAGATCACATCGTTTCGGGTCTGCAACGTCTGACTAAACGCCCTATTAAGACTCGCTTTCGCTACGGCTCCGGGTTTCCTTAACCTTGCCAGACATCACAACTCGCAGGCTCATTATGCAAAAGGCAGTCCATCACCCTGATAAATCATAGGGCTCTGAATGATTGTAAGCAAATGGTTTCAGGTTCTATTTCACTCTGATCACCTCAGTTCTTTTCACCTTTCCCTCACGGTACTTGTGCACTATCGGTCTAGTAGTAGTATTTAGGGTTGGATAGTGGTCTACCCAGCTTCAGACAGAATATCACGTGTTCCGCCCTACTCAGGATACTGCTAAGTAAAACAAAGCTTTCATATACGGGAGTATCACCCTCTATGCTTAATCTTTCCAGATTATTCTATTAGCTAAGTTTAGTCTATATCACAGTCCTACAACCCCGTTAGTAAACTAACGGTTTGCCCTCTTACGCGTTCGCTCGCCGCTACTAGCGTAATCTCTTTTGATTTCTTTTCCTGAGGGTACTAAGATGTTTCAATTCCCCTCGTTCGCTCCATATTAGGTAGTTAAGCTCGCGCTTAACTGGGTTGCCCCATTCAGAAATTCCCGGATCAAAGCCCCTTGACGGCTCCCCGAGACTTATCGCAGCCTGGCACGTCTTTCATCGCCTCTACTAGCCAAGGCATCCACCACTTGCTCTTTGTAGCTTACCTTTTCTATATTAGATTATTCTAATTCGCATCACTTCCTTGTTAAAGATAACTTTATGTTACTATATTTAAATTCTAGCTCTCAAGACGGAAAGCATTGACTACTATTTAGATAAGTTTTAAATCCTAAATAGATTGTGATATCAAACTTTTGCATTAAATGCAAAGAGAATAGAAATTTAAATCTTTAACAAGTCCTGTAAAATTGTTTTTAAAAACTTGCTTGTGACTATTAACAATATTAATTAAAAGAACATTTAGACAAAAGTCTAATTAGAAAGTTTAAATTTTTAAGCTCTCTAATTAGACTTAATATAGTTAAACTATTTTATGGTGGAGAATAGCGGGATCGAACCGCTGACCTCCTGCGTGCAAAGCAGGCGCTCTCCCAGCTGAGCTAATTCCCCAATTAAATTCTCTGGTGGGCCTAACAAGACTTGAACTTGTGACCTCACCCTTATCAGGGGTGCACTCTAACCAGCTGAGCTATAGGCCCCTATAGGTCTATCAATCTTTCAAAACTAAACAAGGATGATTGAGAATATCTTTCTTATAGATATCTTGTGAGAGAATATCTATATGTACTCTAGAAAGGAGGTGATCCAACCGCAGGTTCTCCTACGGTTACCTTGTTACGACTTCACCCCAGTCGCTGATTCCACTGTGGACGGTAACTAATTTAGTATTCCGGCTTCGAGTGAAATCAACTCCCATGGTGTGACGGGCGGTGAGTACAAGACCCGGGAACGTATTCACCGTAGCATGGCTGATCTACGATTACTAGCGATTCCGGCTTCATGGAGTCGAGTTGCAGACTCCAATCCGAACTGGGACATATTTTATAGATTTGCTCCATCTCGCGATATTGCTTCTCATTGTATATGCCATTGTAGCACGTGTGTCGCCCCGGACATAAGGGCCATGATGACTTGACGTCGTCCACACCTTCCTCCTCCTTACGAAGGCAGTCTCATTAGAGTGCTCAGCCGAACTGTTAGCAACTAATGACGTGGGTTGCGCTCGTTGCGGGACTTAACCCAACATCTCACGACACGAGCTGACGACAGCCGTGCAGCACCTGTCTTAACATTTCTGCAAGCAGACACTCTTCTATCTCTAGATGATTTGTTAGATATCAAGTCCGGGTAAGGTTCTTCGCGTATCTTCGAATTAAACCACATGCTCCACCGCTTGTGCGGGTCCCCGTCTATTCCTTTGAGTTTTAATCTTGCGACCGTACTCCCCAGGCGGTATACTTAATCCGTTAGGTGCATTACTGCCAAGACTAGCTTAGCAACAACTAGTATACATCGTTTAGGGCGTGGACTACCAGGGTATCTAATCCTGTTTGCTCCCCACGCTTTCACGCATTAGCGTCAGTTGAGTTCCAGCAGATCGCCTTCGCAATGGGTATTCCTGGTGATCTCTACGGATTTTACCCCTACACCACCAATTCCATCTGCCTCTCCCTCACTCTAGATTACCAGTTTCTCAAGCAGTTCTATGGTTAAGCCATAGGATTTCACAAGAGACTTGATAATCCGCCTACGCGTCCTTTACGCCCAGTGATTCCGAGTAACGCTTGCACCCTCCGTATTACCGCGGCTGCTGGCACGGAGTTAGCCGGTGCTTATTCGTTAGGTACCGTCATTATTCTTCCCTAACAAAAGGAGTTTACGCTCCGAAAAGTGTCATCCTCCACGCGGCGTTGCTGCTTCAGGGTTTCCCCCATTGAGCAATATTCCCTACTGCTGCCTCCCGTAGGAGTCTGGACCGTGTCTCAGTTCCAGTGTGACTGATCATCCTCTCAGACCAGTTATGCGTCATAGCCTTGGTGAGCCATTACCTCACCAACTAGCTGATACAATATAGCCTCATCCTACACCGAAAAACTTTCCCTATCTAACTTATGTAAGACAGGAGTATAGAGTATTAGCAGCCGTTTCCAACTGTTGTCCTCTAGTGTAGGGCAGATTAGCTATACATTACTCACCCGTGCGCCACTAACTCATAAGAGCAAGCTCTTACTTGTCCGTTCGACTTGCATGTATTAGGCACGCCGCCAGCGTTCACTCTGAGCCAGGATCAAACTCTCCATATTAATTACCTAGCAAAATTTATTTTGATAGGATTTTATTATGAAGTTTTTAATCAAAAAAACTTTTAGTTTTATTTATTAGTTTGTCTAATCTATTATTTAATCATAATAGACTGGCTCAATCGATCACTTGTTTAGATTTCAAAGATTGACTAATAGTTTAACAATTGTAAGTTAAAAGAACAACGATAAAAAGAAAAGGCTTTATTAACCAATGAAGTTAAAGGTGGTTTCTTGTTTCGTGAGCTGGAATTATATACGAGTAATACTTAAAGATAGTTGAAATATTTAGGGAATTTTAGAAAAAATTGTTAGGCGCTTAAAAATTTTAAAGTATGTATTTTTATTAGTAGACTTAAGGGTTTAGTTTTTGAAGTATAAATTTGGAGAGTTTTTACTCTCCATCATTTAAACATTGAAATTATGTGAACTTTTACAAAATGTATATTAATAAGCCGCGATAAGCTCTATTTCCACAAGTGCGTCTTTTGGCAAGGTCTTAACAGCTACTGTACTTCTGGCAGGATAAGGCTCTTTAAAAAATTTAGCATACACAGTATTTACTTTAACAAAATCTCCCATATCTGCTAGAAATATTGTGGTCTTTACAGCATTATCAAAAGTAAGCCCTGCCTCAGCCAAGATATTTTTTAAATTTTCAAGCGATTGCTCAGCTTGGGCCTCTACGCTACTACCTGCAAACTCACCCGCTGGTGTGACACCAAGCTGACCTGAGATAAATAAAAATCCATTTGAACTAATAGCTTGAGAATATGGTCCAATCGCTTGTGGAGCATTTTTTGTTGAGATTTGTTTTTTCATATTTTCTCCTTTTGAAATTTTTTAAAATCCTACTATAAATTTTCTAAATTTTTAGTCTCCAAAAGCTATAATGGACAAAATTTCAAAAGGATGAAGATGCAAAATATACTCGCACCAAATGAGTTTTTAGATGATTATGTGCTCGGTGCTGAGTTGGCTAAAAATGCTGGCATCTCATCAAATGCTTATCTTTTTTGGAGAAACGTCATAAGTGCTAAATTTGAAAACTCAAGAATAGTTTTTCTTAGAAAAAATAGCATTCCAGCCAAATTTCAAAACATTGTAAAAACCTGCACACCTTTAAATGGACTTATTCCAACAGGCGTATTTTGCTCTTTTACCTCGCTTGCTCCTTCTCATCTTGTAGCAAAAAATGGCTCTAAGATATACGAGCTCTTTAAATTTTATGAGATTTGCGGTATCAAATTTATAGACTTGAAGAAATTTTATGATGATTTTAATCTTAGCTATTCTTATAGAATTTACATTGAAAAATGCAAATTTTTCTCACCTGCTCCATTTGAAAAACGTATAAAATTAACTGAAACGATGTGTCTTGGATATTACTAAAGTCCGCTAGCTAGCTTGCTAGCGGGATAAATTTATATCTTTTTGTAAGGTGCTTGACCGACTTCATAGAAGTTATTACCCTCGCAGTCAATGGCAACTATTGCTGGGAAATCCTCAACTGTAAGCCTAGCAACTGCCTCTGGTCCTAGTTCTGGATAAGCCAGCACTTCATATTTTTTTATACTTTGGCTAATGAGCGCTCCGATGCCGCCGATAGCAACCATATAAACACAGCATGATTTTTTCATAGCCTCGACTACTGCGTCACTCCTGTAGCCTTTACCGATCATACCATTTATGCCAACTTCATTTATCATAGTTGGGGTATATTTATCCATCCTACCGCTTGTTGTTGGGCCTGCTGCTCCGATAGCTTGATTTGGTTTGGCTGGAGTTGGTCCGACATAGTAGATAGTCTCACCCTTTAGTTCAACTGGTAGCTTCTCGCCGCGCGCCAATGTTTCAGTAAGTGCCTTATGTGCAGCGTCACGAGCTGCTATGATAGTGCCTGATATTAGGACATTATCACCTGCTTTTAGGCTTTTTACCACCTCTTTATCAAATGGTGCTATTATTCTTTTTACTTCTGACATTTTCTCTCCTTAAAGCTCGGCATCTGCGTGGCGCGCAGCGTGGCAGTTGATGTTTATAGCAACAGGAAGACCTGCTATGTGGGTTGGATACCACTCGACATTTACTTTTACGGCAGTAGTATCGCCACCAAGCCCTTGAGGACCAACGCCGGTTTTACAAGCAAGCTCTAGTAGCTCGTCTTCTAATTTGGCATATCTTGGATCAGAATTTTTACTATCGACTGAACGAACTGCCGCCTCTTTTGCTAAAATTGCTGCCTTATCCATCGTACCGCCTATGCCAACACCTATTGTTAGTGGAGGACAGGCGTTTGGTCCAGCATATTTTACAGCTTCTAAAAAGACTTTTTTTACACCCTCTATACCATCAGCTGGCACAAGCATTTTTAAAACTGATTTATTCTCACTACCAAAACCTTTTGGAGCTACTTTTATCTTTAGCTTATCTCCTGGTACGATTCTAGTGTGGATGACGGCTGGAGTGTTATTTGTGGTATTTTTTCTCTCAAAAAGTGGCTCAGCAACGACTGACTTTCTTAAATAGCCTTCAATGTAGCCTTCCGCAATACCCTCATTTATCGCATCTTCAATATATCCACCCTCAATATGCACATCTTGGCCGATCTGCACGAAAACAACAGTCATACCGGTATCTTGGCAGATAGGTGCAACGCCCTCTTCTGCAAGCTTAGCATTTTGTAAAATTTTGCCCAAAATGTCTTTGCCAAGCGACGAGCTTTCGCTACTTTGAGCCTTTGTAAAAGCAGCCTTTAAATCTGGCGTCACGACATAACAGGCCTGTTTGCAAAGCTTAGCAACGACTTCTCTTATATCTTTTACATTTATTATTCTCATCTTTACTCCTCGTAAAAAACAATTTTTAATTATATTAACTATATTTAAAATTTAAGATTAAATTTTACTGCTGGATATCTACTCGAAAAAATTTATATGAGTTTATTTTGTTTGACTACAACTAGAAGACTTGTCTAAAACAAAAATTTAGTGAAATAAGCGATGGTGAAATTGAGTCTAGAGCATCACAATATTGATAGAAATTTACGCAACATGGCTTATTTAAGCCATAAATATATAAATTTAAGATTGAATGCTCTCCTCTTCATTTTTTATCTTTTTTCTAACTTTTACACGTGAGATACTGGCTCCATCCATCTTTCTTACTTCGTAGTAGCAGTTTTCATCCTCGATCTTATCACCTACAACTGGCAAGCGACCGATTAAGTTGAAGACATATCCACCGATTGTAACTTGATCTGTCTCTTCGTCAAAGCTTATACCAAGAACCTCTTCTACGCTCTCTAGATCGTATCTGCCTTGAAATTCGTAAATATTGTCATTTATCTTTTTATAGTGCTGATCAACTTCATCGTGCTCGTCATTAAAATCACCAAGCACCTCTTCCATTATATCTTCCATCGTAAGAAGTCCGGCTGTGCCGCCATACTCATCAACTACGAGCGCAGCTGAAATTTGCTCTTTATTCATCATTACAAGTACTTTTGATATAGAAAGGCTCTCAGGCACGATGACAAATTTACGAACAATTGAGTCAAAACTCTTCTCTTTATCTTTGCTAAAGTGAAGCTGCAAAATATCTCTAATATGTATCATGCCCAAAATGATATCTTTTGAGCCGTCTATATAAGGAAAACGAGTGTATTTTGACTCAAATACGACTTGTAAATTCTCTTCAAAGCTTTTTTGTTTATTTATGCAGATCATATCGCGCCTTGGCGTCATGATCTCTTTTGCGACTGTGTCACTAAAATCAACTGCATTTTTAATGATCTCGGTCTCAAAGCTATCAAGCACACCACCCTTTAAGCTCTCGCCAACGATGATTTTTATCTCTTCTTCAGAGTGCGCTAGTTCATTTTCTTTGGCTGGCTGGATGCCTAAAATTTTAAGTCCAATAGTCGCTAAAATATCAAAAAGCTTAATTACAGGCGAAAATAGCACCCAGAAAAAGTGAAGTGGACGAGCGATTTTCAGGACTGAAATTTCAGCCTTTGCGATAGCAACTGACTTTGGCACAAGCTCACCCATTACAACGTGAAGTAGCGTAATAAGCGTAAATGCGATCGCAAAACCAACCGTATGAACTAAGATATCGCTAAAGTTGAAGAAATTTTTAAGTGGGGCTTCTATAAGTCTTGCAACTGCTGGCTCACCGATCCAACCAAGGGCAAGTGAGCTTAGCGTGATGCCAAGCTGAGTGGCACTAAGATAGGTATCAAGCTTGTTTGACATTTCAAAAGCAAGCTGGGCGTTTGGCTTTTTCTCCTTTATAAGCTCTTCAAGTCTAGACTTGCGAACCTTGACAAGGGAAAATTCTGATAAAACAAAAAATGCGTTTAGTAAAATGAATACAACGGCAAGTATTACCATTAAAAGCGAATTATCGCTACTGGGGTTCAATTATAATCCTTAAGAGTTAAAAATTTTTGCCTGATTATAGCGAATTTATATTTAGCGGTCAAATTAATCGCGCTCAAAAGTAACAACATTTCTTAAATTTAAGATTTATAAAAAGTTCTTAAATCATATTTTGATAACATTATTTTCATCACTAAATTTATGGATTTTACAATGAGCAAAAAGAATTTTTCATCGCGTTGGGCATTTATATTGGCCTGTGTTGGATCAGCAGTTGGCATGGCAAATGTCTGGGGCTTTCCTTATAAACTTGGCACAAATGGCGGTGCGGCGTTTTTACTCATCTATGTTTTTTTCATAGCTCTTTTTTCATACGTTGGTCTAAGTGCAGAGTATGCGATTGGCAGACGTGCAAAAACTGGTACGCTTGGATCATATAAATATGCTTGGCAAAGTAGAAATTTAGGCGTATTTGGCAGTATTATTGGCTGGCTTCCGCTTGCTGGCTCACTTTGTATAGCTATTGGCTACGCAGTCATCATCGCCTACGTACTAAAAGCCCTTACTCAGGCGCTTACTGGCTCATTTATGAACGTTGATACGAATGTTTGGTTTAACTCATTTGCACTTCAAGATTACTCAGTCTTGCCTTATCATTTTATCATCGTTGTTGGCACGCTTCTTACGCTATTTTTTGGAGCAAAAAGCATCGAAAAAACAAATCAAATAATGATGCCACTGTTTTTCGTATTGTTTAGCATTTTGGCTATAAATGTCGCGATGCTACCAAATGCATTTGATGGGTATAAATTCCTTTTTATCCCTGACTTTAGTAAGCTTGCAGACCCAATGGTATGGGTTTCTGCGATGGGTCAAGCCTTTTTCTCGCTCTCTATCACAGGATCTGGCATGATAGTTTATGGAGCTTACCTTTCAAAAGACGAAGATATCGTTGAAAGTGCTAAAACTACGGCCTTTTTTGATACTATCGCAGCTCTTGTGGCCGCTCTTGTTATGATTCCAGCGGTCTTTGCCTATGCTATGGATCCAGCCGAAGGTCCAAAGCTACTTTTTGTAACGCTTCCAAAAATTTTACAAAATATGATCGGCGGACAAATTTTTGCCATTATTTTATTTACAGCTGTTATCTTTGGTGGCATCACCTCGCTTCAAAACATGTTTGAAGTAGTCGCCGAGTCACTAATGCATAAATTTCCGTTTCTTAATAGATTTTGGACACTCACGCTACTTTGTGCAGTTTGCTTTGGCATAGGAGCATTTATGGAGCTTATTAGCAGTTGGGGACCTTGGATGGACTTTGTGTCGATCTATATTATTCCAATCGGCGCGGTAATCGGTGCTATTTCTTGGTTTTGGATTATTAAAAAAGATGAAATTTTAGACGAGATAAATTCTGGAGCAAATAAGTCTTATGGTAATTTCTGGTATTTTGTAGGCAAATTTATCTATGTTCCGCTAACATTTTTACTTTGTATCATAGCCGTAAGTAAGGGAATTTCTTTTTAAATTTAGCTCACTAAAAATGAGCTAAATTTAAAAATTTTTGAAGTTATCTTAGTTTTTTTGTGCCGATGTAAGTAGCAAAAATTTCTTGCGAGCCATCTTTTTTAAATAGTATCACATCGTATTGCTCAGCTTTGCTGCCTTGCTCCATACCTTGGCTCTCCATCGGCATACCAGGTACTGCGATACCAACTACGTCTTTTGGCTTAAGCTCTAGTAGACGTTTTACCTCATCGGCTGGAACGTGACCTTCTATGATATATCCATCGATGATTGCTGTATGGCAGCTTGAAAGCTCTAGTGGCACATTAAATTCTTTCTTAACTTTAGCTATATCATCTACTTTTATGACCTCTTCGCTAAATCCAGCCTTTTGCATCGCCTCACCCCAGCTAGTACAACATCCACAAGTTGGGCTTTTATAGACCTTCATATCAGCCGCGAACGCAAATGTTGCAAAAAAGCCAAGAGCCAAAAATGCTAATTTCTTCATCATTTTCCTTTACGTAAAATTTGCAAAATGATATAGCTCGCATTTAAATTTTATATAAATGCTTAATATTGCTTGCTATAATTCGCCAAAATTTACAAAAGGCACTTTATGTTTTCATCATTTTTTAAAGATAAAAAATGGGCACTCTGGGCTTATGGCGGAGCAATATTTATCATCTTACTTCTTGTTTATCAAACACACCTAAATGTCCGTATAAACGAGTGGTATAAAAATTTCTACGACATCGTGCAAAACTCAAAAGATCATGACGTAAGTGAGTTTTGGCGAGAAATTTTTAACTTTATAAAAATCGCTATGCCTTACGTCGTGACTTACACCGTGATCTCGTTTTTTGCTAGCCACTGGGTCTTTCGCTGGAGAGAGGCGATGACATTTAGATATCTAAAATTTTGGCAAAACTGCAAAAGTGATATCGAAGGCAGTTCACAGCGTATCCAAGAAGATGTCTACCGCTTTGCCAAAATAATGGAAAGCCTTGGCGTGCAAGTTTTAAGGGCGATCATGACGCTAATTGCCTTTATACCAGTGCTTTGGGAGCTAAGTAAGAGTGTGAGTTTGCCCTACATCAAAGATATCGAGGGCTCGCTTGTTTATATTGCTTTAATAATTAGCATCGGTGGCCTGATTATTTCGTGGTTTGTGGGCATTAAACTCCCGCATATCGAGTATAACAACCAAAAAGCAGAAGCGGCATTTAGAAAAGAGCTGGTTTACGGTGAGGATGATAAGTCTAAATTTTGCCAACCAAACGTCATGCTAGAGCTTTTTACAGGAGTGAAGCTAAACTACTACAAGCTCTTTTTGCACTACGGCTACTTCAACCTTTGGCTCATCTCTTTTTCGCAAATTCTTGTCATCGTGCCTTATGTCATCATGGGAAATGGCCTATTTAGCGGCGTTATAACGCTTGGTGTGCTTATACAAGCTAGCAATGCTTTTTCTCAAGTTAGAGAGAGTTTTAGCGTCTTTATCGACAACTGGACGACAATAACAGAGCTAAGATCTGTAAATAAACGTTTGAGAGAATTTGAGAGAAATATAAACTATAAGGCATAGGCGTAAATTTACGTACCAAATAAACTCTAGTAAATTTTAAAATTTCATGAGCGAGTAATTTCGGCTCTAAAATTTGAGCTAAGCTATAAGCGAAGCCAAGAGAAAAACGAAACAAGACAAGTAAATTCTCTCTGATTTTATGGAAGTATCATACAAATTTTAGTAGTCAATTCTTGCGAGTGAATGAGATTTTAAAATTTGCAAAATAGCTTTATTAAATTCGTAAATTTCTTTTTATTTAAAAGGGAGACAAGGGGACTTGAATTACGAAGCCATCCCCTTATCCCCCTTTTTAATCCCCTAAACCCCTCGCACGTTAGGAGTGGCATGCAATCGTGCTGGCGCACTGCATGCGTTTTATTTTAGAAAATTTCTGACAAATTTTAAAATTTGTAAGCCGTTTCAGCTCCAAAAATTAAATTTCCCCCTCGTTTAACAATGCATATCTAACTCAGGCTATAATACGCAAATTTTAGTCCAAAAAGGATAAAAATGAAAAAATTTCTACTTACATTGTTAGCAACTAGTTTGCTCTTCACTGGCTGCTCAAGCGTTACAAAAGCAGGCGTTGTTGGTGCTGATCGTAAGCAATTTATGTTAGTCTCATCAGAAGCTATGGAGCAAAGCTCAGCCCAAGCATACGTAAAGACGCTAACAGCTGCTAGAAGTAAAGGCGAGCTAAACGTCGATCCGATCCTCACAAAAAGAGTTCAAGAGATCGCAAAAAGGCTGATCGCACAAACTGGCGTTTTCAGAGAGGACGCTCTAAAATGGAAGTGGCAAGTAAATGTCATAAACGAAGATACTCTAAATGCTTGGTGTATGCCAGGAGGCAGGATCGTCGTTTATAGCGGCATCATTAAGAGACTAAATTTGACAGATGCACAGCTAGCAGCGGTCATGGGTCACGAGATCGCTCACGCACTTAGAGAGCACAGCAGAGAGCAAGCCAGCACCGACCAGCTCAAAAACATCGGCATTTTCGCTGTCGCAACCGCCACAGGTCTTGGAGACCTTGGAGCGAGTGCACTAAATTTAGCCAGTCAATACACCATCTCGCTGCCATTTTCTCGCTCACATGAGACCGAGGCTGATCACATCGGCACTGAGTTAATGGCAAGAGCCGGATACGATCCAAAAGAAGCGGTCGAAGTCTGGGTAAAAATGAGTAAGATGAGTGGCGGAAAGGTGCCTGAAATTTTAAGCACACACCCATCAAACGAGAGCAGGATCAAGGATCTAAAAGAGATCGCAGCAAAGCTTGAGCCGATCTATCAAGCAGCCAAAAAAGGCTAGGCTTCAAAAAATTTGAGCGATCTTGAAATGGTTGCTCAAATTTATAACTAGTACATTTTAAAAAACTACGACTGCTGATATTCGGCTAGTTAGCGAGAGCCCTGGGTTAAAGCTCACAACAACTCTTGCTCAATCTTTGTCTATAAAGAAAATGGTGAAATTTTAGGCTGGCGTTTTGCTTAGTGATTTTAATCCCAAGATCGCTTACGATATAAGCGCATAGATAAGCATATATGTCGCTAAAAAGGCTCTTGACATTGGCATTGGTAAGCAGCTTTTAAGTCAAAGTCTAGATCAGGCAAAGAGGCTAAATTTAAAAAACATCATCGCACTAATCTTTAGCAAAAAAAGCAAGCCTTGGGCTGTTTTTAAAATTTGGCTTTGAAAAATGGGGTGAACTGCCGGGCGTTTGCCTGATAGATGGCGAGTATAAAGATGTCGTTATCTTGGGGCTAAAGCTCTAAAAGCCAAGCATTAAGCAAATAAAGATATAATTCCACTTCTTCATGGGTAGATGTCCGAGCGGTTTAAGGAGCACGCCTGGAACGCGTGTGTGGGGCAACTCACCGAGAGTTCGAATCTCTCTCTACCCGCCATTAAATAGCGTCTACAGCTCTTAAAATTTGACCCTCACTTTACCTTTAATTGTTAAAATAACAAGCAAACTATTTATTAAAATAGCAAAAATAGGAGGTGTTTTATGGATGAAGTAAAGTTAAAAATAAAAGAGATAGCCACTAATATAGAAAAATTAGCGGCTAGTATAACGACAGAGGAAGCGACAAAAAATGCTTTTATAATGCCGTTTATTAGGGCTTTAGGTTACGACGTTTTCAACCCATTAGAAGTAATGCCAGAATACACACAAGATATTGGCACAAAGCAAGGCGAGCGTATAGACTATGCTATTTTTCAAAACAACGAGCCAGTGCTATTAATTGAGTGTAAAAAGATAGGGGCGGAGCTTAACGCCAAAAACGAGTCACAGCTACTTAGATACTTTAATGTCAGCAAGGCTAAATTTGCGATTTTGACAAATGGTCGTGATTATAAATTTTATACCGACTTAGAAGAAAAAAATATAATGGACACAACGCCATTTTTAAGCTTTGATGTGACGAAAATAAAAGATACACAAGTGCTTGAGCTTGAGAAATTTCATAAAAAGAATTTTGACTTAGAAAATATTTTTAATACAGCAAACAACCTAAAATATACTAACGAACTAGACAAAATCGTAGCGGCAGAGATTGAAAACCCTAGTCGTGAATTTACAGCGTTCTTTTTTAAGAAAATAAGCGATCAGGTAGCTACCGAAAAAAGAATAGACCAAATTACACCATTATTAAAAGCGGTTTTTGCTCAACGCATAAATGATATGGTAAGGGATAGACTGACGTCAGCATTAGATAAAGAAACAAAGAAAGAAGCCGAGCCTTTGCCATCTCAAGAAGACGAAAACAAGATCGTAACCACGCAAGAGGAGTTAGACGCTTTTTACATTGTTAGGGCGATATTGGCAGCGGTTACAAACGTAGAGAATATAACACATAGAGACGCTCAGTCTTACTTTGCAATATTTTTTAATGATAATAACCGAAAGCCAATATGTAGACTATATTTCACTGACAATAAAAAACAAATAGGCATAATGGATAGCGAAAAAAACGAAACAAGATTTCAGCTTGATAGGATCGAGGATATTTATGCCTATTCTGAAAAATTGTGTGAGGTAGCTAAATTTTACGCTGCTCAAAATTAACACCAAAACTATCTTGGCGGAGCTTTTGCTCTACCAAGATAAATTCACTCTCACACATTTTAAGCCTATATAAAGCTAATTAATCCGAAACGACTAAAAATTTAAACCTAAAGTGCTGAAATCTCCTAAATTTAATGCAAATTTATTAAACCCAAAAAGAGACAAAATGATCGAACATTTACTACTATTTTTTGCACTGTTAGCTATCATCATCGCCTTGGTGATGGTCTCAAACCGCCTAAAGATCGCCTATCCTGCGCTATTAGTCCTTGGCGGACTAGCCATTAGTTTTGTGCCAAATTTACCAAGCATCAAGATCGATCCTGAGCTTATCTTCATCATATTTTTACCGCCGCTTCTTTACGAGGCTGCGTGGGCAAACTCGCTAAAAGAGCTCTTTAAATGGCGCCGAATGATCAGCAGTTTTGCCTTTATCGTGATTTTTATAAGCGCAGCAACAGTCGCAGTGATAGCAAATTTAGTCGTCCCTGGCTTCTCGCTCGCCCTTGGCTTCATGCTAGGAGGCATCGTCTCGCCACCAGATGCGGTGAGTACGGCAGCTATCCTTAAATTTGTCAAAGCCCCACGCAGGATCAGCGCCATTTTGGAGGGCGAGAGCCTTTTAAATGATGCCTCTTTGCTCATCATCTTTCGCTTCGCCACAATTGCGGTCACGACTGGGCAGTTTATCTGGTATGAGGCGGCTGTTAGCTTTGTTTGGATGGTGGTTGACGGCGTTTTAGCTGGTTTTTTTGGTGGCATTTGCGGCTTATTTTTTACATAAAATTTTGCCAACTGACGAAAACAGCGACACGATCATGACGATTACAACGCCTTATATCATGTATATTTTGGCTGAGGAGCTTGGCGCTAGCGGCGTTTTGGCGGTGGTTTGTGGCGGACTTTATCTCTCAACTAAGAAAAATGAAATTTTTACCGCTGCAACAAGGATCCACACAGTGCCCGTTTGGAGCAACTTCATCTTTTTACTAAATGGCCTTGCCTTTACCATGATCGGCCTTGACCTACCTAAAATTTAACAGGACTTAAACGCAGTGGTGTTTCACTCTTTGAGGCCATCTCTTACGGTATTTTAGTAACTGCTGTGCTCATTGTTATCCGAGTTATGGCATCTTATAGCGCCGTTTATATCACGATGTTTATGAAGCGCTTTATCAGCGTGGCGGACGATCGCAACCCAGGAAAGGCGACACCATTTATCGTCGGCTGGGCTGGCATGAGAGGCGTAGTCTCGCTAGCTGCGGCGCTTTCTATCCCTGCCATGGCTGGGGGGGGTGAGCCATTTCCGTACAGAGACCTCATCTTGTTTATAACGTTTGTCGTGATCTTACTAAGGCTCGTAGTTCAGAGCTTAAGCTTGCCACTACTCATCAAAAATACGAAATTTCCAGACTTTGACGACCACATGCCAAATGAGCTTGCAAGGATCAAGATTAAAAAGGTACTTGCCCAGGCTTCGCTTAAATTTAAAAAAGAGAAATTTGTGGGCGATGAGCATTTTTTATTTCAAAAGCTTGAAGAGATTTGGAATTTCGAGCTTGAGAGTGAAAATTTTGAGATCAGCGACGAGACAAGACAGAGGTATTTTAAAATTTTAGAGGAACAAAGAAAGGCGCTTTGTGAGCTAAACAAAGACCCAAAGATCGACGAATAGGTCATTAGGACATTTTTATATCACATCGACCTTGAAGAGCAGAAGTGGCAGCCGCATAGCGAGCACTAAAATTTTCTTCCGACATTGCAACTTACCGCACCACAAAATCTCTTGCCAAATTTCGCCTCGATTATAAGAACTAGCACGAAAAATATCTTTTCATCATTC
The DNA here is from genome assembly GCF_002914005.1 of Campylobacter concisus. Classification (GTDB taxonomy): domain Bacteria; phylum Campylobacterota; class Campylobacteria; order Campylobacterales; family Campylobacteraceae; genus Campylobacter_A; species Campylobacter_A concisus_N. The sequence goes on from NZ_POZU01000008.1 coordinate 40,000, forward strand.
ATTCGTGCGATCTGGCGTAGAGTTTGGCTAGAGTCATTAAATTTAACCCCATTTTTGCGTAAAGTTTCGCAAAAAATAGCCTCGTCAAAGCCCAGCATTTGCGAAATTTTAGTTATGCTGTATGGCTCTAGTGAGGCGATGATGCGGTCCATGTTGCAAATGCTTGGATTTTTACTGCGTGTTAGCACATCCATTGTTTCATTTATTAGTTTTACTAGCTTCTTTCTGCGATTTATAACATGAAGTGTTGCAGCAAGCAATATTAAAAAACCTGCGATTTTATGGGCATTTAATAGATACTCGTTATATTCGCCAAGTGCAAAATTTACACCAGAAAATGCGAGCATACAAAGCCCCAAAATAAGAACTAAAACAAGACAGAATTTATAAATAACCTCTACTTTAAACATGACACTCATCCTAAAATATATTTTTCTAATTATACACTTTAGGAGTTGAAATTTATCACCAGCTTATTTAGCTGGTGATTTAATTAGATTAAAAATTGTAGTTAAAGCTGAGATTAAAGGTGCGTGGATCGCCATAAACCATCATATTTTTGCCGATACCCTCGTAGTATTTTTTGTTAAAGAGATTATCGATATTTAGCTGCACGTCAAAGTTTTTAGCAAATTTATAACCAAGCATTAAATTAGCCAAAGTGTAGCCTTTTTGTGTGATTTCATCTGCGCCTTTGCCATTATAAATTTTGCTCTTATATATAGCTCCAGCCCCTACTCTAAAGTCTCTAAATTCATACTTTGCAAATAAATTTGCCGTGCTTCTTGATGAGTCAGTGGCGTATTTCTCGCCATTAGCATCTTTTGCGTTAAAGTGCGTTGCGCCAAAGCTTAGGCTTAAGTTTTTAGTGATCTCGCCATTTAGATCTAGCTCGACACCCTTGCTTGTCACACCCTTGCCAGATTCATATATTTTGGCATTTGTCGCTGGATTTATCTTGCCAGTATCTATACCAAGCTTGTCTTGCACGATCTTAAAGACGCCAAGACTTGCTTGAAGTGCCCCATCAAAATACTCACCTTTGATGCCCACTTCGTAGTCTTTGCCTTGGATCGGATCAAGATATTTGTCGTTTGCATCCTTTACGCTTTGAGGTTTAAATATACTCGTATAGCTGGCGTATAGAGTGTGATTTGCTCCGATGTCGTAAGTGACGCCAAGATATGGTGTGATCTCATTTGTGAAATTTCTATTGTCTTTGCCACCCTCGATCTCGTATTTGTAGTAGCTCACCCTGGCACCTAGCAAAAATTTAAGCTCATCGGTGATTGATAGTTTATTTGCCGCGTAAAATGCCTTTTGTATCGTTTTGTCTTTATTGTTTTGATCTTCGTAAGGGAGTTTTGGATCATCAAGGTGTAAGTTTTTAAAGTCTATCCTACTTCTTGCCGTATAAGCAATCCCAGCTGGTGTGGTCTTTTGTAGCCAGTAGCTACTTACCTTATCGCTACTTTTTTTATAGTTGTTATACATCGCGCCAAAGACAAACTCATGGGATAAATTTGCTATCTCGTAAGGGATATTTGCGTATGCATCTACGTTGTGGATGTTCTCCTCTCTTTTGTTTGCATAAGCGCTAAGACCACCTATGTTGCCAGTACCGTCTAAATTTACTTCTCCTAGGCTACCTCTTCCGCCGTAATAAAGTAAATTTGAATCAGTATTTGCGCGCCTAAATGAGTAGCTTAAATTTAAGCTCGCTTCATTTTCAAAATAGTGCTTAAAATCAGCATAAAAATCAAGCGTCTTTATATCCCACCTAGTCCAAGGCTGAGAGAAAATTTCATTTTTACTAAAATTTGTCCTAGAGCCATCTGTGTAAAATGCCGGCATGCCGCCCCACCTACCGCCACGTCGTCTTAGCTCTTGATAAAACGCACCAAGGCTAAGCCATGAGTTATCGCCTATGTCGCTATCGACTACGCCGTAAATCGCGCTATTTTTGCGGTTGTAATAATCCATATAAGAGTGCGACTTCTCATGCATAAAAGATAGCCTTGCTCTAACGCTTCCGCTCTCATTTACTGGCGTTTGCACATCGCCATTTACGCCGTATCTATCGTATGAGCCAGCACTTACGCCAAAATTTCCTTTTAGCTCCTTTGAGTCTGCTCTTTTTCTTATGAAATTTAAGCTTGCAGCTGGGTTGCCAGCGCCTGCAAGTAGGCCATTTGCCCCTTTTACCACCTCAACTCTTTCATAAGGCAGCAAGCTCATATCATTTGCGCCAAGGCTTAAACCGCCAAAGCTAGGCATCGAATCAAGCAAGTAATAATCTATCTTAAGGCCACGAGCTGTCGGATATACGCGCTCGTCCCATTTGTTTAGCGTGACGCCTGGGATATTTCTAAGAAGCACTTGATAGTCCTTGATGCCTTGATCTTTTAGTCTTGCTTCTGTTAGCACGGTTAGCGACTGAGGCGTCTGACGAGAGGTTAAATTTAGCCTTGTTGTGCTCTTTACAAGCTCTTTTGCAAAGTAGTTTGTGTCATCTCTTCGCTCACTTTCTACGACATCGATTGCCTCTAAAAATTTTATCGCTTTGGCTAGCAAAAATTTGAGGTTGTATCAAATTTAATGCAACCAAACTAATTAAAAATTTTTTTCATTTTTTCTCCTTTTAAAATTTCTTTTAATCCACAAATAAAGCCCTGAGATACTTAAAATAAGCGGTGAAACACCAACCAAAAACCAGATAAATTTTGTGATTTGGTTGTAGTTACCAAAGTGCGATTTTCTAAATGCTGAGAGAATTTCTTCGCTTAGATTTGCATTTTTTATGTCCAAAATACTTACTAATTCGCCGTTATTTTTATCGTAAGTTAATATGCTTGAATATTCGTTATGCAAGAAATTTTGATCTTTTACATAGCCAAAAAGGCGTATGTTTGCTCCTTGCATAAAAGGCAGTGAGATGAAGTGTGGCTCAAAGCCAACAAGATCATTTTTTGAGCGGGCTACCAGCTCGTCAAGAGATAGGTTTTTATTATAAATTTTTGCATCTATCACGAAGTCATTTTTAAACTCTGGCATGCGTGCCATCTGAAATTCCCACCAGAAACCACTTATGCAAATGAGTAGTAAAATAGGCGTAGAAAAAATTCCTATCATTTTATGAATGTCACTCATAAAAACATTTAGCCTATTTACACGAAGCCTAAGTAGTGTCAGCCAAAATTTTCTATAAATCACAAAGCCGCTTATGCAGATAAAAAACGTGAAAATAGCGGTTAAAGTAAGGATAATGTGACCGCTCTTTTCTAGAAATAGCGACTCATGAAGCTCGGTTAAAACTCCAAAAAATCCCTCATCATGTGCGAGTGGCTCGCTCTTTATCTTACCGCCAAAAGCGTAAAAATAGATAAATTTCCACTCTTTTTGGCTGTCATTGTGCTCGATCAACCAAATTTTGTCGCATTTTTTATGGTCGGCATCAATATTTATGCAGACCATTTCATAATTATTTAGCTCTTTGGCAAGGAGCTCTTTTATCTTTTCAAGGCTTATTCTTTGGGTTTTTAGATTAGCATTTACAAGCTCTGGAATAAAAATATTATTTATCTCATTTTTATAAACCAAAAAATAGCACCGCTAAAACAAACTACTGCAAGTGGAATAAAAAATAAAAGAGATAAATAAGTGTGCAATTTATAAAAAAAATTTTTAATTTAGAAATTTCACTTTGTTTTAAAGCCTTTTGATGGTAGGTTTTGATAATGGCTCGCAATCTTACTCAAAATTTACTTTGATAATATTTAAAA
>NZ_POZU01000009.1:0-32730 GCF_002914005.1 Campylobacter concisus
GTGGTGAGATAACAAAAGCAGTAGAAAAACATAGCGATTGTGAAAGGAATATTAACTTTCATATAGAATATTTATTTTTTGAAAAATGGTTAGAAAATCAAAATATTATTTCAGACATAGGATTTGATATGTTGAATCTTGTATATGGAAAAATAGATATAAAACAGTTAAAATCTCATAAATTATTATCTCCACCAAGTGAAGCAGATATGGAAAAGTATATTCTGGATATCTATAAAATTAAATAGCCATAATGCTATATGATCTAATTAATATACTAATTTAAAAACTAAAACTAAAATAATTATTTAAGTAAAATAATCAAATTTTAGTTTTTAATACTTAAAATACGTAGATAAATACTTAAGAAAACTCTCTAAAATTTTATATTTTTTGATAAATATTATTAAACAAAATAAAATAGTTATCTATTATTTAAGCTTTCTTGTCCTATACTTTTAAACTTTATATTGAAAAATTTAGAAGAAAGAGCGAGTAATGCGTGAGATTTTGAAGAGAGATGGCACAAGACAAGAATTTGTAGCATATAAGATAGTAGATGCGATAAAAAAGGCATTTGCTAGCGAAAATTTAGCTTATGATGAGAAAGTTTTTACAAATGTTGTCCAAGATATCTTTCAAAAGTCAAGCGCAATAACAGTCGAAGACATCCAAGATGCGATCGAAAAAGAGCTATTTAATAGCGGATATTTCGATGTTTTAAAAAGCTTTATGCTCTACCGCCACACACACAAGCTTCAACGTGAGCAAATTTTAGGCCTAAATGACGATACGACTTACATAAATTCAACTCAAACGATAAATGAGTATATAAACGGCACCGACTGGAGAATTTCTGCAAACTCAAACACAAGCTACTCAAACGCAGGCCTTATAAACAACACCGCCGGTAAAGTCATAGCAAACTACTGGCTAGACGCTGTTTATAGCAAAGAAGAGGGCCTAGCCCACAGAAACGGAGACTACCACATCCATGACCTTGACTGCCTTACAGGGTACTGCGCTGGCTGGAGCTTGCGAGCTTTGTTAAATGAGGGCTTTAACGGCGTTCGTGGTAGGGTCGAGAGCAAAGCGCCAAAGCACTTTAGAGAAGCGCTTTATCAAATGGCAAATTTCTTAGGAATTTTGCAAAGCGAGTGGGCAGGCGCTCAAGCTTTTTCTAGCTTTGATACCTACCTTGCGCCTTATGTTTTTAAAGACGATCTAAGCGACGCTGAGATCAAAAAGGCGATCACTAGCTTTATTTTTAACTTAAATGTGCCTGCGCGCTGGGGACAAAGTCCATTTACAAACGTAACTATTGATATCACTTGCCCAAGCGACCTAAGAGATCAGATCCCAACGAGCGATGATATACACCTCTTTACAAATGTAAAAGATGAGAAAATTTTGAAAAAAGCAAACGAGCGTGGTAGGAAAAATTTGATCGATATGACCTACAAGGACTTCGAGCCTGAAATGGCACGCATAGATAAGGCATTTTACGAGGTTTTAACAGCTGGCGATAAGTGCTCGCAGCCTTTTACATTCCCTATACCAACGGTAAATATCACAGAGGATTTTGACTGGGATAGCGAAGTGGCGGATGTACTCTTTGAAAATACTGCCAAAATGGGCTCAAGCTACTTTCAAAATTTTATCGGCTCACAATACACTTATGACGAAAATGGCAATAAGATAGAAAACGAAAAAGCCTACAAACCAGGACATGTCCGCTCTATGTGCTGCCGTTTGCAACTTGATCTAAGAGAGCTTTTAAAACGAGGTGGTGGTCTTTTTGGTAGTGCTGAGATGACAGGCTCGATCGGAGTTGTGACTATAAATTTGGCTCGCCTTGGATACAACTACAAAGGCGATAAGGTCGCACTTTATAATAGACTTAGCTATCTTTTAGAACTAGCCAAATCGACACTAGAGAAAAAGCGTAAATTTATACAAGAGATGTATGACAGAGGGCTTTATCCTTACACGGCGAGGTATCTAAAGCACTTTAATAACCACTTTAGCACGATCGGTATAAATGGTATGAACGAGCTTCTTAGAAATTTCACAAATGATAAAGAGAATATCTCAACAAAATTTGGACGTGATTTTGCTATTGAGATGGTCGAGTTTTTGCGCGACAAGATAAGGACATTTCAAGAAGAGACTGGAAATTTATATAACCTTGAGGCGACTCCAGCTGAAGGCACAACATACCGCTTTGCCAAAGAGGATAAAAAGCGCTATCCAGACATCATCCAAGCAGGTGGTGGGGAGAATATTTACTACACAAACTCAACCCAGCTTCCAGCAAATTTTACAGATGATGCTTACGAGGCACTTGATTTGCAAGATGATCTTCAGACTTCATACACTGGTGGCACAGTATTTCACCTTTATATGAAAGAAAGGATCAGCTCACCTAAAGCTTGCAAGGAGCTTGTAAAGAGCATAATCTCAAATTATAAGCTTCCATATATCACGATAACGCCTGTATTTAGCGTTTGTTCAAAACATGGCTACATTGCTGGAGAGCATGAATTTTGTCCGCTTTGCGATGCAGAATTAATAGAAAAAGAGAAAAACAATTCCAAATAAGGAGAGGAAATGACAGAAAAAGAAATTTTAGAAAAAGTACAAGACAAACGCACAAAATGCGTAGTCTATACTCGTGTTATGGGTTATCACAGACCAGTTGAGAGCTTTAACCTCGGCAAAAAAGGTGAGCATAAAGAGCGTATTAAATTTGATGAATACGCAAGTTGCTGCAAAAGATAATCACCGCAGCCAATAAAAACATAAAAACTCAAATAAAAAAGGCACAATCTTCTGTGCCTTTTAAATCTCAAAAGGTCCATAAATTTGCATAAAGTCTTTAGTATAACGCCATTTACTACGCTTGATTATCCAGACAAAGTGGCTGCGGTAGTTTGGTTTGCAGGCTGTAATATGCGATGCGTGTATTGCTACAATATAGAAGTTGTAAATTCAAATGGCAATATAGAAATGGCTGAGGTTTGTAACTTTTTAGACCGCCGTATAGGTAAGCTAAATGGTATTGTCTTTAGCGGTGGCGAATGCACAGCAAATCCTTTGTTTTTAAAACTTGCAAGAGAGGTTAAGTCAAGAAATTTTTGCCTAAAAGTTGATACAAATGGCTCTCATATTGAGATTTTAAAAGAGGCGATAGGCGAAGGGCTGATTGACTATATCGCACTTGATTTTAAAGCGCCAAAAGAGAAATTTATGGGCGTAACTGGCTCAAATTTATATGAAAAATTTATTAGCACGCTAAAATATCTGCTTGAGATAAATTTCGATTTTGAAGTAAGAACAACCGTGCATGCAGACTTTCTAAACGAAATAGATATTTCTTTGATGTCTGAAATTCTTTATGACCTTGGATATAGAGGTAATTATTATTTGCAAAAATTTCTTAGCACAGGTGAAAATTTTGGAAATTTAGTTGATGCTAAAAGTAGCTTTGATCCGAAAAAAATCATCTCAAAACTTCCTATCAGACTAAGAAACTTTTAAATTTCTACTCATTATTTTTAACAAAAATTTTTGCTTTGCAAAACTATAATCATTAAAACTAATAAGGAGAAACTATGCAAAATTTTAGCTTTTTAAACCCTACAAAAATAGAATTTGGCAAAGACAAAGAGCAAAATATCGGCAGATATATGAAAGAATTTGACGTTAAAAAGACGCTTATCATCTATGGCAGCGATAGGATCATAAAAAATGGCCTTTTTGATGTGGCAGCAAAGAGCCTAAGTGCAAATGGTATCGAGTTTTGCAAGATAGGCGGTGTGAAGTCAAATCCAGTGCTAAGCAAGGTAAATGAGGCTATAAATTTAGCTAAAAAGCAAGGTGTCGATAGCGTGCTAGCCATAGGTGGTGGCTCGGTGCTTGACACGGCAAAGGCTGTGGCTGCTGGAGTTAAATATAACGGCGATGTTTGGGACTTTTTTACCGGCAAAGATCCAAGTGAAGCACTTATGATATTTGACATCATAACGCTTGCAGCAACTGGCTCAGAGATGAACGGCAGCTCGGTCGTCACAAACGAAGCCACAAAACAGAAATTTGCCATGCACGGCGCTTGTCTTTACCCAAAAGTGTCTGTGATAAACCCACTTCTTCAAGCAAGCGTTAGCAAAGAGTACTTGGTCTATTCAGCCTCAGACATCATTGCTCACAGTATCGAGGGATACTTTACGGCTAGCATCCAGCCTGAGATCATAAATTTATACATCGAATCAAACATAAAAACAGTCATGAAAACAACAGAAAATTTACTAAAAGAGCCAGGTGATTACGATGCTAGAGGCGAGTTTGCTTGGGCTGCTACGATGGCACTAAATGGCTTAACTTACGTTGGCACAGCTGGCTACTCTTATCCAAATCATATGATCGAGCACGCCATAGGTGCGGTGGTTGATTGCGCGCATGGAGCTGGGCTAAGTGTCGTGATGCCAGCTTGGATGAAGTGGTATAAGAGTAGAAATTTAGAGGCATTTAAGCGCTTTGGCAAAGAAATTTTTGGCGTAGATGACGCAGACGCAGGCATAGAGAAGCTAAAAGAGTGGTTTAGTAAGATCGGCACACCAACAAGCCTTATTGAAATCGGCGTTGATGAGTCAAATTTAGACGAGATCATGACGCTAGTTTATGACTACGCCAAGGGCAGGGGCTTGGAGCAAATTTATACAAAAGAGGCCATAAGTGAAATTTTTGCCTTAGCGAGATAGAATTTATCTAAATTTTACAAAGGAAAGATATGAAAAAGATCGCCCTTATAGCTGGAGCCAGCGGCGCTTTGGGAAGTGAGATTTTAAAAAAATTATGCGTGAGCGAGCATTATAGCAAGGTTATTGCCCTTGTTAGGCATGAACTAGAATTTACTCACGAAAAGCTTGAAGTAAAAGTAATAAATTTTGACGAGCTAAAAGATGAGGTGCCATTTATCGCTGATGATGTCTTTTGCGCACTTGGCACGACGATGAAGGTGGCAAAGCACAAAGAGCAGTTTTATAAAGTCGATGTGACATATCCGATAAATTTTGCCAAATTTGGCTTGGAGTGCGGGGCAAAACGCTTTGTCTTGCTCTCGGCTGCAGGCGCAAACAGAAAGTCAGGCTCATTTTACCTAAAGGCAAAAGGTCAAGCAGAAGCAAAGATAAAAGAGCTTGGATATAGCTCATTTCACATCGCTAGGCTGCCACTTATCGAGGCTGAGAGAAAGGAATTTAGACTTGGCGAGTATCTGGCGATAAAGGCGTTTAAATTTATCCCAAAAGGCTTTTTTGACGAGTATAGACCGATGAAGGCAGCTGATATCGCTAAAGTGATCGTGCAAGTAGCGCAAGATGACCACAGCGAAGGTGTCAAAATTTATAGTCCGGTGGAGTATGCGAAGTGAAAAGATACATCGCCATCACTGGAGCAAGCTCAGGTATAGGAGCGGCGGCGGCAAAGGCATTTGCAAGGCGCGGGGAGAATTTGATCCTTGTTGCTAGACGTGGCGAGCTTTTAGAAAATTTAAAAAGTGAGATAGCTAAATTTGCAAATGTCGATGTCGTGATAGAGCTTTGTGACCTTTCAAAGCAAGAAAATGCCCTCTTGCTTTGGCAAAAATTAGAAAAATTTGAGCTAAAAGCGCTTATAAACAACGCTGGCTTTGGCGACTATAACAAGGTCGGCGAGCAAAATTTAGAAAAAATCACTCAGATGATAAATTTAAACATCATCTCACTTGTGACGCTCTCAACGCTCTTTACTAAAAAATATAAAGACAAAGATACGCAGCTTATAAACATCTCCTCGATAGGCGGCTACAAGATCGTGCCAAACGCCGTCACATACTGCGCTAGCAAATTTTTCGTAAGTGCCTTTAGCGAGGGACTTTACCACGAGCTAGCACAGGACAAGCAGGCGAAAATGCAAGCAAAAATGCTGGCCCCAGCTGCTACAAAGACAGAATTTGGCATGGTGGCAACTAGCAAAGAGAACTACGACTACGACAAAGCGTTTAAAAAGTATCATACGAGCGAGCAGATGGCGGAGTTTTTGCTTCGCCTTTATGATAGCCATTACTGCGTTGGCTCGGTCGATAGAGATAGCTTTGAGTTTAGCCTAAGTAAGCCAAAATTTGACTATGCGGTCAAATACGAGCCAAAAGATAACTAGGCGCTAAAGCCCTGGTAGCCTACGCCAAGGATGTGGAGCAAAAAGTAGGACAAAATAAAAAGGCAGATCATGAAAGGTGTTAGAGTTGCTATTTTAGGGGTTTGTTTGGTGGGCACTTGCTTTGGAAATGAACTTAAATTTGATGAAAGCAAATTTGAGCTAAAAAGCGTGCAAGTTGGCGAAAGGACGCTTAAATTTAGAGCATATGAAGGCATAGTCTATGTGGCAAAGCCAGTTAGCGACTATGAGGTACTAAATTTTTATGTGCCAGAGGGTAAATTTAGCGACCAAAAGAGCGCTATCCTTATGCCAAACGCGATCGGCGGCTACATGAGCGCAGTGCCACAAAAGCCAGAAATCCAAAACGAAAAACCAAATGCCACCCTTGAAGCGCTTCTTAGAGGCTACGTCGTGGCAAGCGTTGGCGCTAGGGGTAGGACGCTAAAAGATGGCGAGAAATTTATCGGCAAAGCCCCAGCTGCGATAGTCGATCTAAAAGCGGCCGTTAGATATCTTAAGTTTAACGACAAATTTATGCCAGGTGATGCAAATAAGATCATCTCAAACGGCACGAGCGCAGGCGGCGCGATGTCGGCACTTCTAGGCGTTAGCGCAAATGCAAAAGAGTATGAGCCATATCTTAAAGAGCTAGGAGCTGCAAGAGCAGACGATCAAATTTACGCAGCTTCAGTTTATTGCCCTGTTACAAATTTAGAGCATGAGGATGAGGCGTATGAGTGGATGTTTGGGGATTTAGATAAATTTGAAAGGATAGACTTTTCAAGTCTTGATGCAAGCACCTTTAACGACAGGAGCAAAAAGCCAAAGACTATCACAGGCGAGCTAAACGCCACGCAAAAAGAGCTTTCACGCGAGCTAAAGAGTAAATTCCCAGCCTATCTAAACTCGCTAAATTTAAAAGACGCCAAAGGCCACGCGCTAAGCCTTGATGAAAATGGCGAGGGCAGCTTCAAAGAGTATATAAACGATCTCATCTCAAGGGCATTTACCGCTACAAAAAGCAGCGACAAAAGCACGCTCACGCCTAAATTTATCACTCTTGACACGCAGGGCTGCTCGCTTGGATATACATTTAAGCTTGAAGACTTCATCGCCTCGCTAAAACGTGCCAAAGAGGTGGTCGCCTTTGACGGACTTGGGCTAGAAAATCCTGAAAACGACCTCTTTGGCGATAGTAAAACGCCTACAAAGCACTTTACTAAATTTGCAAAAGAGCGAAGCAAAGGCGAAATGGCGGAGGCTAGCGTCATAAAGATGATGAATGCGATGAACTACACTAAAAACAAAGAGGCGGCAAAATTTTACCGCATAAGGCAGGGGACAAACGACACTGACCTAGCCCTTGCCGTGCCTGCTATGCTCGCACTCTTGCTTAAAAATGCTGGCAAAGAGGTTGATTTTGAAGCGGTCTGGGGACAAGGACATGGCGGCAACTACGACCTTGATGAGCTTTTTGCTTGGATTAAAAGAGTGATAGAAAGATAAATTTATAGGAGTTTTGATGTTTAAAAAGCTATTTTTACTAGCGGTTTTGGCGGCTTTTGCCTTTGGTGCAGAGGCAAAAGTGAGCTTACACGAGCTACTTGCGACGCCAAATAACAAGACTTTACTAAAAGAGCTTGGCAGGGAAAATATTCTTAGCTCCAAGAGCGAACCAGGCACGCAGGCGATGTTTTTCATGAGCGCAAAGAGTAAGCCAGAGCTATTTTACGTGCTTGAGTTTTACAAGGACGAGGCGGCTTATAAAAAACATACTAGCTCAGAGCAATTTAAAAAATTTGTAAGTGAGAGTAGCGAAATTTTAGCTAGCAAAAAGGCTATTGGTGTGAAAAATAGGGCTGCGTATTCTAAAAATTTAACTCCAGAGCGGCTAAAAGAGGCGTATTTTCGTATCACAAATTTAAGCCTCAAGGCAAAGAGTGATTCAAAATTTGAAAAGATCATCAAAAAATATATGCAAAAAAGCGTAGATGAGGGAGCTTACGCACAGTTTGTCTTTAGTCAAAAAGAGGCACCTAATAAGTGGGTGCTGGTTGAAATTTACAAAGACGAAGTTAGCTTTGAGAGCTACCGCCACAGCGAAAACTACAAGGCTTACGCAAAAGAGCGAGCTGGGCTAATAGATGAATTTGACGGCTTTGCTCTCAAAAACGAGACCTCATTTAGCAAGGTAAAATTTTAGGAGATGTTATGAAGAAAATTTCACTTTTTTGCGCACTAGCGCTTGTTAGTAGCACGGCTTTTGCCATTGATAAGGCAGGACGTGAGAGCTTAAAAGGTGAAAATTTTAAACAACGAGATGATAGATGCGGTGTGGAATGAGAGTGGCGAAGTATCAGCTGATAAAATGTCTGCACTAACTGGTGGCAGTAAAAATAATATCAAAGTAAAGCCTCACTGCGTGGTGCATGGCAAACTCTATAAACGCACTGGAAGTGACGGCAAAGAGTATGCGATAGACTATGAGCTAAGGCTGCCAGAGCAATGGAATGAGAAATTTTTATTTCAAGGCGGGGGCGGTATGGACGGCTTTGTAGCGCCTGCTCTTGGCGCGGTGCCGATACGCACAAGCACAGCCACGCCAGCGCTTCTTAGAGGTTACGCGGTCGTCACTACAAACTCAGGACACCCAAAACCAACGGCTGAGTTTGGGCTAGATCAGCAAGCAAGGCTAGACTACGCCTACCAGGCGATCGGCAAGGTAACGGACGCAGCTAAGCAAATTTTAGCTGCCGCATACGCCAAAAAGCCAAAGCATAGCTACTTCATGGGCTGCTCAAATGGCGGCAGGGCAGCGCTCATAGCAGCCCAGCGTTATCCGCTAGAATTTGATGGCGTCATCGCTGCAAACCCTGGCTTTAGGCTATCTCGCGCGGCGATCGCTCAGCAGTGGGATAACCAAGCCCTTATGAAGATAGCTCCGAAAAATGAAAAAGGCGAGAAAATTTTTGCAAATGCCCTAACTAAGGACGACCTTGAGAAGCTAAGCCACGCCGTACTAGAAAAATGTGATGCCTTAGACGGACTAAAGGATGGGATCATAAATGCTTGGGAGGCGTGCAAATTTGATCCAAAAAGTCTAAATTTAGATAAGTAAAAGATAGAGGCGATAGAGAAAATCTTTAACGGAGCCAAAAACAGCAAGGGCGAGCAAATTTATAGTGGCTGGTTTTACGACTCAGGCGTGAGCGCTGAGGGCTGGAGGCAGTGGAAGCTAGGCGACTCACAAAGCGTCAAGCCAAACGCTAGAAATATCACGCTTTCAAGCGGCTCGGTGAATTACTACTTTTTAACGCCCGCGCAACCAAATTTTGACACGATAAATTTTGACTTTGACAAAGACACGCCAAAGACTTTCGAAACCGTAGCGATAAATGACGCTATCTCAACAAGCCTTAGCACATTTAGCGCAAATGGCGGTAAGCTAATCATAGTAACTGGCGTCTCAGACCCAGTTTTTTCGGCAAAAGATCAAAGGGACTGGTTTAAAAAGCTAGAGGCTGATAATGAAAATAGCCAAAATTTCGCGGCATTTTTTGCGCTACCTGGGATGAACCACTGCGGTGGCGGAAACGGCATAGATGACGTCGATCCTCTTAGTGCGCTTGAAGCGTGGCACGAAAAGGGCGAAGCGCCAAAGAGCATGCTAGCAAAAAGTAGGACCTACGCTGGCAAGGAATTTCTAGCGTGTGCGTATCCAAAGGTGGCTACATACGTGGGTGGCGACACGAGCAAGGCAAGTAGCTTTGTTTGCAAATAAATTTAAAGAAGTAAATTTAAGGAGAGAAAATGAGTGAAATTTTAGTTGTATCAGGTCACACTGACCTTGAAAATTCTTTTGCAAATAAGATAATTTTGAGTGAGCTAAAAAAGTACGTGCCAGAGGCTAAATTTGACATACTAAGTGAGCTTTATAAAAACTACGCTATCGATGTAAAAGCCGAGCGAGAAAAGCTAGTAAAGGCTGATGTGATCGTGCTTGTTTATCCATTTTTTTGGTACGGCGTGCCGTCACTTTTACAAAAGTGGTTTGAAGATGTGCTAGTTCATGGCTTCTCTCATGGCAGCAAGGGAGATAAGCTACGTGGCAAGAAGCTGGTGCTTTCATTTACCTCTGGAGCGCCTGAGGAGCTTTATAAAAAAGAAGCGCTTCAGCGATACGAGATAGAGGAATTTTTGCCACCACTTAAGGCACTAGCAAATACTTGCGGGATGGAGTTTGCAGGATATATTTATAGTGGAGGGCTTTCGTATCAGAGTAGGCACGATGAGGCAAAGCTTGCTTTGATGAGGCAAAAGGCGCTCGATCATGCAAAAAGACTAGGCGAGCTGATAGGCAAAATTTCATGATACCAGCAAAATTTTATAGATATATTTTTGCGTTTATAATGTCAGCATTTATGGCGTTTTTTATGTCATTTGTGCTGACATATTTAAACCTTGGCTTTGTTGATGGCTTTGTAAAAATTTGGCTAACTGCTTACGTGAAAGCCTTTGTAGTGGCGTATCCTATGCTTTTGCTAGTCTCTCCATTTGTAACGAAACTCACACAAATTTTGTGTAAAAAATAAAATAATAATATACGTTATCAATAAAAATTATTATTTACTTATTTTAATTATTTGGTTATAATCCACTCAAAATTTATCAAAATAGGAGTCAAAATGAGACAGTACGAAACATACAAATGCGAAAAATGCGGCAACGAGATCGAGGTGCAAAAGGTTGGCGGCGGTACACTAACCTGTTGCGGCGAAGAGATGAAATGTGTGACTGAAAATTTAACAGCGGTAAATTTAATGAAGGCATTTGCTGGCGAGTCACAAGCTAGAAACAAGTATGAGCTTTACGGCGATCTAGCCAAAGAAGCAGGCTATCACGCAATAGCTAGACACTTTTACGAGGCAGCTGAAAACGAAAAATGGCACGCAAGGGCTGAGTTTAAGAAGTATCACGAGATGATGAACGATCCGATCGATAAGATGGATAAAAATTTACTTGATGCGGCAGCTGGCGAAAACTACGAGCATACGACGATGTATCCAGACTTTGCAAAGATCGCAAAAGAAGAAGAGCTAAGAGATGTTGAAAGGCTATTTAACGCTATCGGCAAGGTTGAGGTTGAGCATGAGAGAGAGTATTTGGAGCTTAAAAAGATGCTTGATGAAGAGGGCTTTTTTGAGAGCGACGAAGAAGATATCTGGGTTTGTGAGGTGTGCGGACACGTTCATAGAGGCAAAAAAGCTCCAGGCGCTTGCCCACTTTGCAAAGCTCCAAAAGAGTATTTTAAACGCGAATTCTTAGGCTAAAAAGCCAAAATTTTAGCCAAGGCGCTTGTCTTGGCTATTAATTTAAGTCATAAAATATTATAAAAATGATACAATCCTTTCAAATTTTCACAAGGAGAAAGAGATGAAAAAATCACTTTTAGTTTTAGCTACTCTTGGCTTTGCACTAAGCCTAAACGCTGCAGATCTTACAGATACTTGCAAATCATACTTCTCAGACATCGAT
The DNA here is from genome assembly GCF_002914005.1 of Campylobacter concisus. Lineage (GTDB taxonomy): Bacteria > Campylobacterota > Campylobacteria > Campylobacterales > Campylobacteraceae > Campylobacter_A > Campylobacter_A concisus_N. The sequence goes on from NZ_POZU01000009.1 coordinate 11,734, forward strand.
AAGATGGTTGAAGCTTACAAAAAAGCTGGTCAAGATCAACAAGTAAAAATTTATGAAGATCAAAAGAAACAATCAATGGATCAACTTGCTGCACTTCCAAAAGAGCAACAAGACGCTACTTGCAAACAAGCTAAAGAGATGTTTGCTCAAGTAATGGAACAAATGAAAAAACAAGGTCTTTTAAAATAAATTTTTATGGCTAGTTTTTCTAGCCATATCCTAATCCTCTTTTTCTAATTCGTTATTTACGCCGATCTCTTTTACTTCTATATCTTTTTGCTCATCTGGAGACAAGCGTTTAAAATTTTCAAGTCTACTAACAAGACCATCTCTACCACTAAAACTTGATGCAAGGGCGTTAAAATGTTTATTTGCGGTATTTAGTGTATTGTTAAGTCTATTCATATGCTCGGCCACATTGCGGACTTTATCATAAATTTTAATCGCACTCTTTACGATATTTTTGGCCTCTTCATTGCCACGCTCTATGCGCCATAAATTTGCCACTGTGCGAAGAATAGGCATAAGCGTAGTGTGAGATACTAGTATTACGCGCTTTTGAAATGCGTAGTCAAAAAGTGAACTATCAAATTTCATAGCCTCGATATATGCTGGCTCAATTGGTATAAACATCAATACAAAATCAGGACTATCAGGTACGATCTCACCGTAATTTTTGCTATTTAAGCTATCTATGTGATTTTTCATAGAAGCAATATGCTCTTTCAATGCTAAATTTAGCTCCTCTTCATTGCTAGCTGTGATAGCCTTTTCGTAAGCTATAAGTGAGACTTTAGAATCAACTATTAGGTGTTTGCCATCTGGTATCTTTACTATAAAATCAGGAATAAGACGTTTGCCTTCTTCGTTCTTGAAATTTTGTTGTGTCAAGTAATGCTCATCTTTTATAAGTCCAGAAGCCTCAAATGTGCGTTCAAGCTGTATTTCACCCCAGTTTCCAAGTGTTTTATTGCTACCTTTTAATGCAGTAGCTAGTGAGTTTGCCTCTTTTGACATTGAGATACCAATCTCACTTATGTGCTTAATCTGCGTTCCTAGTGCGCTCATGCCTTTAACTGACGCGTCATGGACTGCGTTTACGCGCTCTTGAAAGGTTGAAATTTGTTCCTTTAGTGGCTTTAGTAAAAGATCTAAAGAATTTTGGCTATTTTGTGTGAAATTCGCACTTTTTTCTTCAAATATTTTATTTGCAAGATTAGAAAATTCCAAATTTAACTCATTTTTTACTTTTAATAAATTTGCCTCTTGCTCTTTTAGGCTATTTTCTTTTGCTTCTATTTCATTTCTAAGCACAGCCATATCACGTTTTAATCTATTTTCTCTCTCACTTGCTTCAGCTAAATCATTTTTATTTTGATTTAGCTCGGCTAGAGTTGCAGTGAAATTTGCCTCGTTATTCTTGGCCCTTTCATTTGCTGTACCGATACTCTCTTTAAGCTCGTTTATCATGCGCTCCATCGCATCTTCAGCTTCGTCTTTTTGTGCTATTTTGGTTTTTAGCGCATCGATCTCACTAACAAGCTCGTCTATTCGCTCGTGATTTGACATAAGTCTTGCTTTTTGCTCACTGATTAGCTGCAGATTTTCACTATTTTTAGATACTAAATTTGTTAGATTTGATGAAATTTCAAAATTTTCTTGCTCTTTTTGCGCCAAATTTCTCTTTAGCTCGAGTTTGTCTCTATTAAATGAATAGATGACAAATATCGCAATCAAAAATAGTACTCCTAAAAATATGGCAGCATAAAAATAGAAATCTTGTTGCATTTAGTATCCTTAAAAAAATGAAGAAATTTTTATATTTTTACAAAAGCAAATAGACTACTCCTTGCTTTTGTAATAAATTTTTATGCTTCTAGCACTGCTCCGTTGCTTGCGTTTGTAACTAGTTTGCGGTATTGCCTTAGCCAGCGAGAGGTTAGCGCTTTATCAACTGGTTTAAATTCTGCTCTTCTCTTTGCGATCTCAGCCTCGCTTAGGCGAACATTTATCTCGTATTTATCGACGTCTATATCGATGATGTCGCCGTCTCGTAGTAAGCCTATCATGCCGCCCTCGGCTGCTTCTGGGCTTACGTGGCCGATGCTTAGACCTCTTGTCGCCCCGCTAAAGCGACCATCTGTGATGAGCGCTACGTCTGCGCCAAGGCCTCGTCCCATGATGAGTGAAGTAGGGCTTAGCATCTCTTGCATACCAGGGCCTCCGCGCGGGCCTTCGTAGCGGATGACGACGACATCGCCTTTATCTACCTTACCGCTTGAGATGCCAGCTATGGCTTCATCTTGTGAGTTAAAGCAGACCGCTTTACCGCTAAATTTACGCTCGCCAACGATACCAGCTGTCTTGATGACACAGCCTTGCTCAGCTAAATTTCCAAACAAAATGGCAAGTCCGCCAACTTGTGAATAGGCATTTTCTACTTTGTGAATGATACTTTCATCTTTGATGTCACTTATCTTTACGCGCTCGCCAAGCGTTTCGCCGCTAACTGTTAGGTTGTCTAAATTTAGCATGCCGTTGTCTCTGCGTGAAATTTCCTTTATCACCGCATTCATGCCACCAGCTCTGCCGACGTCCTCCATATGCACGTTTGGCAAACTTGGGCTGATCTTAGCGATGTGAGCGATGTTTTGGCTGATCTTATTTAGCTCTTTTATGTCTAAATTTACTCCAGCTTCTCTTGAGATAGCTAGCATGTGAAGGACGGTGTTGCTGCTACCACCCATCGCCATATCAACAATAAGTGCGTTGCGGATCGCTTTTTCATTTAGTATGTTTCTTATCTTAAATTTCTCATCAAGTGCGATCTCGCAGATCCTGCGAGCAGCTTGCCTGATGAGCTCTTCGCGCTCTGGAGTTAGCGCTAGGATAGTACCGTTGCCAGGGAGTGCTATGCCCATCGCTTCACAAAGCGTGTTCATAGAATTTGCTGTAAACATACCACTACAGCTACCACCGCTTGGACATGCGTTGCACTCGATATCTTTTAGCTCAGCCTCATCTATCTCTTTGGTCTCAAATTTACCAACCGCCTCAAATGCAGTCGCAAGGTCAATTGGCTTGCCATCTTTTGTGTAGCCTTTTTTCATAGGGCCACCGCTTACAAACACGGTCGGTACATTTACTCTTAAAGCACCCATAACCATGCCAGGGACGATCTTGTCGCAGTTTGGCATACAAACAAGTGCGTCAAGTGCATGAGCGTTCATCACGGTTTCTATCGAGTTTGCGATGATCTCGCGGCTAGGCAAGCTATATAGCATGCCGCCATGCCCCATCGCGATGCCGTCATCCACGCCGATGCAGTTAAACTCAAATGGAATACAGCCATTTTTGCGAATTTCATCTTTTAAAATTTGTGCGTATTTGTTTAAGAAAAAGTGCCCAGGTATGATCTCTATAAAGCTGTTTGCAACGCCGATGAAGGGTTTAGCAAAGTCATCGTCTTTTAGCCCAGTCGCACGTAAAAGTGAGCGGTGTGGGGCTCTTGTGTAGCCTTTTTTGATTATGTCGCTTCTCAAATTTGATCCTTTTTTAAAATTTGAGAGGATTTTATCACATATAAAGTATCAAAGATTTTAAAAAATTTTTACAAATTTAAAAATTTTTTTATTACATAAATAACACATTAAATTTTTAAAATTTATCCAAAAAGAATGAGCTAAATAGCTATGAAATTTCGGTAATTTTAATCAAAGCAGTATGCAAAATAATAACGTAAAAATATTATCAATGTGTTATAAATATTGATTTATAGGGCTTTATTGTACCTTGGTACAATTTACAAGACCTATGAAAATTTATACAATGCGATAAAATTTTTTAACAAGGATGAAAAAATGATCGTAAAAATAGAGGGCATAAAAGTGATGCCAATGCAAACTAAAATTTTAAACTCTGGCACAAATTTTTATGAAAATAACTTCACAAATACAACTTTAATTTTTCCTTTTTACGCAAAGAAGTAAAACAACTTCTAATCTCCAAAACAAGAGCGATTTAGCTTTTATTTTAAATTTAATTTATAGTTAAGAGAGTTTTATATGCAAAGTGAAAAAACAGAAATTTTACTTGATGAAGTGAATGAAACAATAGATTCTATATTTAGAACCTGTAATAAAAATGGTGGAACAAAGAAAGCTTTGGAAAATAGAAAGCTAAATAAAGAAATTTTGAAAGATAAATTTGCATCGATCTTTTTAAAATTTGACCAGATAGACGATGATAATTTTAAAAGCATAGTTCTTGCAAGTGATGAGACAAAAGAGCTAAGCGATATGGTAAAAGCATTCGAAGCGGATAAAGATATAGACTTGCCAGAACTAGAGCGAGCGATAAATTTTAACCTTACTAGAATCAAAGAAGCAATCTATAAATTTCAAAACAACAACTAAAAGCTGGTGCGAGAAAAATCTCACACCAGATACTGCTAATAACTAAATACCTCCGGATCAATAACCATCGCCCTATAAGCAACATCATCTCTTGAGGCAGAGTCCACATCCATCTCAAATTTGATCTCATTTGTCTTTGGATCGATCTCGACTAAGACCATTTTGATAGTCTTGTCAGGACGGAGTAAATTTACATTTGAGCTTGAGATGAAGTAGGTATTTTTATCCTTTTGCCACTCGACGTTGCTAGTGACTGCGCTATAAAAGTCAAAGCCACGCTCTTTGCCAAACTGCCAAGTTTGTTCAACCGTACCCTTTTTCTCATCTATCTTGTACTCAACAGCACGGGAGTATTTATCCTCTTTAAAGGCTGGCTGCTCCATGCCCCTTGCGTCGCCATTGTCAAATACGCTTAGGTGTTTTATACTACCTTTGTTGTCGTATCTTGGCGTTAGCCATGCAGTGTGCTGAGTCCATGACCAGTCAAATTCGCCCTCGCATTTTGAGTTTTCGCATTTTATCTTATTGCCTTTGCTATCGACTGGAGTTAGCACTTTGGCTTTAAATTCTTCACTCCAGCCCTCAGGCGAAGCTAATATCCATTTTACTTTCTTGTCACGTCCTATCTTTACGATGCCTTGGTGGCGAAGCGAGAGGATAATGCTATCGTCGCTCTCATCGTATGAGATAGAATTTACGTGAGCCCAGTTTCTGCCTGTGCCAGTAGAGGTGATGTCGCCAAATGGCTGATCGTCGCTTATCTTTATCTCCTTTGCGTCCATGTCGATGTTTAGGCAAACAGCTCTAGCATCAAGCGCTTTTATGAGGTTACTGCGGTAGACGTTGTTACCAAAAATTTCATTTAGATCCCACTCTTCGACCACTTTACCGGTGCTATCGACCTCGATGATGTGATCTCTTATGGTGTGAGAAATTTTGCCGTCTTTATGATGGTAGTTGTATTTGCCAACTCTAAGAAGTGCGTGATCATCCTTTAATGGCATAACTTCGTGGCTTAGATCGATATAGCCTCTTGGAAGTGGGCGGTTGTAAATTTCTCTGCCCATGAGGTCGTATCTAAGATATCTTTGTGCCATGCCAAAGCTGATATCGCCATTTTTGAGCTGATGAAAGCCCATCATCATACCCCCATCCATCACTCTGCGCTCGCTGCGGTCGTAAAATTTCTGATAGTCAAGGTACCATCTGACTTCGCCTTTAGTATCTACGATGTAGTTTTCAGTAAAGTCGTTCCAACTAGCAGCTCCGCCATTTTTCCAATCAAGCGGTTTATAGACGCTTGTGATCGTATTATTTATGAGATAGAGCCTATTTTTAAAGGCAGGATCGACCTTTTTGACGCGAGTCTTTTGCATGTGAGAAAATCTAAAATCACGGCTATATGTGACGATAGGCTGGGCATAAATTTTATATGTTTCTACCTTTTTAGCTCCGTTAAACGTGTAGCTTACGACTACTTCATTTAGATAGTCAGGGTAAAGTCCCCAAATAGGCACACCATCATGCGTAAGCAAAGCATGCTCTGAGACATTGTAGTCGATGTCGATGCCGCCATCTGGCTTGCCTTTTACTTTGACGTGGATATCTTTGATGTCTTTGCCAGCTCTATCGATGATAGCAGTTAGAGGCGATACGTCGTAAGGGTTTATAAAGACTGATCCAAGCTCGCCTTGAACCTTTACGTGATGAGCCAGGACTCCAGCCTCTAGTGGTGTGATACCTACACTAAGACCACTAACCAAAACAGCCGCAAGGGCAACAGAACCTAAGAAATTCTTGCTCATTTTCGCTCCTTTAATAAAATTTAATGATATCTTACTACCCAAATTTCACACAGAACTAACGCTTATATGAAAAGTGGCTTAAATAAATTTATAAAGAAGTCGTTTTAAAGAGTAAAAATAAAAAGAAGAATTTAGGAGCAAATGCCCCTAAATTTTAGTTATTTGCGTCAAATTTCTTAAGAGAAAAAAGAACAAATTTGTAGCTAATAAATAGCGTCATTGGCCAAAGTATCAAAAAAATTCCTGCTTCTAACATCTTTTATCCTTAGTATGCGTGATGATCGTTTTTGATCTCATCTTGTGTGATCTTCTTGCTATCTATCGCTCGCCAAACAACGATGATATAAGCAAGCACTACTGGCACTAGCAAGCTAACATAGGCCATAACGCCAAGTGTGTAGTGGCTAGAGCTTGCATTTTTGATAGTTAGCGAGCTAGCAAGGTCGCTAAATGATGGATAAAATGCTGTGCCATTTAGACCGGTTATCAAAAATAGTGCAGTCACGGCTAGCGTAACGCCAAGGCCGTAAGCAAAAATTCCACGAATGCTTTTTGTAAATACTCCTTGGAAAATTCCAACAAGTACCAAAAGAACGCCAACAAGTAGTAGCGCGCCAACGATAGGCATCTCGATCAAATTTATAGCGTATTTGTAAGGTACAAGGCTAACTACGCCATTTGCGTCATATGCAAAGCCGTCTTTTGTAAGTATCCAAGCAAGAAAGCCTAGGAAAAACGGCAAGAATAGCACGGTATTAACAAGCAGTTGCTTTCTGGCGTTTTGTATAAATTCGCCATCAGCGATGTTGTTCATAAGATATAAGCAGCCACCTACGCGAGATAGGAAAAACATCGCTATGCCAAGTAAGTACAAGTAAGGATTTGCCAAAGCTTCAAGACCGCGAAATGGAGTCTTCCACTCGACAAAGTTGTGCTCATTTAGCACAAAGTCACTGCCACTAAAAAATGTACTAACCGCCATGCCGATAAGAATAACGCCAAGTGAGCCATTTATGAAAAGGAAAATTTCATAAGTTCTAGCGCCTAAGAAGTTATCAGGCTTTTTGCGGTACTCGTAGCTTACAGCTTGGATGATAAAGCAAAATAAAATAGCCAGCCAAACCCAGTAAGCGCCACCAAAACTCGTAGCGTAAAATAGCGGGAACGCCGCAAAGCACGCGCCTCCAAACATAACAAGCGTCGTAAATGTAAGCTCCCATTTTCTACCGATAGAATTTATGAGCATATCTTTTTTAAGCTCGTCCTTGCCAAGGCTAAAGATGAGCGACTGGCCGCCTTGAACAAACATCATAAAGACTAAAAGTCCGCTAAGAAGGCTAACTATAAACCACCAATAAATTTGTAAATTTTCTAAGCTTAAACTATGCATGGTCGTTAAATCCTATCTTTATTTGCTTAAGCATGATTTTGATCTCAGCAATTAACAAGACCGTAAATAAAACAGCAAATAATATAAATGAAATTTTCACATTTGAGTCAGATAAATTTGTAGCTCCTACGCCAACGGTCATGAGATCTTGTATCACCCATGGCTGACGGCCGACCTCTGCTACTATCCAGCCAGCCTCAGCTGCGATGTAGCCAAGCGGTATGGTAAAGAGGCAGATCCACAAAAACACTCTTATGTTTTCAAATTTATATTTTCTTGAAAGATTTAGATAGAGCGTAATAGCAAAAAGAGCTATAAAATATGTACCAAGTGCTACCATGATATGGAAGCTATAAAATGTAAGCGCAACTGGCGGTACAGCTTCTTTTGCGTCTTTAAGATAGCCGTATCCTAAGAAATTTAGGTTGCTTTCTAAATTTGAAAGCGAAGTTTTCATTAGGCTCTCGTCATTTGCTTTTTTGGCTTCTTTGTAGTTTTTAAGAGCTTCGATAGCTACTTTACCTTTTGCCATCTTCTCTTCTACGCTCATTATGCCGTGCTCGCTATTGCCATAAAGTATGTCATCAATGCCTGGTGTAAATGAGTCAAGCTCTCTGTTTGCCATGATGCCAAGTGCATAAGGTACTTTTATCTCAAGTAAAAATTGATCAATGTCATCGCCAAGCTTTTTAGCTGGGTTTAAAATACCAGCAGCAACTAGACCAGCGTTTTTCTCGCCTTTATAAAGTCCCTCCATCGCAGCAAGCTTCATAGGCTGCTTTTGAGCTACAAAATATGCGCTTTCATCGCCGCTAAGTAGTAAAAATGCCGATGTGATAAGTCCAAATGCGCTAGCAACGACGATACTTTTTTTAGCTAGTAAGATGTGGCGTTTTTTGATTAAAAACCAAGCAGAAATTCCTATCACAAAAAGAGCTGAGATAGTGTAGCCACTAGTTACTGTGTGTAAAAATTTGCTAATGCCAAGTGGATTTAGCGCAACTTCGAAGAAATTTTCCATCTCCATTCTAGCGGTATCTGGGTTAAATTTCATGCCGATTGGGTACTGCATCCATCCATTTGCGATTAAGATCCAAAGTGCGCTTAAATTTGAACCGATCGCAACAAGCCATGTTGAAAGTAGATGAAATTTCTTGCTAACCTTATCCCAGCCAAAAAACATAATGGCAAAAAATGTACTCTCCATGAAAAATGCGAGTAAGCCCTCGATCGCAAGTGGAGCGCCAAATATATCGCCGACAAACCAGCTATAGTTTGCCCAGTTTGTACCAAACTCAAATTCCATGATGATGCCAGTAGCCACACCGATAGCGAAATTTATACCAAAGAGCTTTAGCCAAAATTTCGTTATCTCAAGCCATGTTTTATCGCCAGTTTTGACATATATCGTCTCCATGATAGCGATGATAAAACTTAGTCCCAGAGTAAGCGGGACAAACAAAAAATGGTAAATGGCGGTTAGCGCAAACTGTGCCCTAGACCAGTCGACAAAATCCATCTCAGACATTTTATTCCTTTATTAAATTACGAATTACAAATTCGCTTTTTTCTTCGTCGGTTTGAAATTTGGTATTTAGAGTCTCGTTAAAGATGAAGGCTTTTAAAATTCCAAACATGATGATAAGCTTTATTATTATGAGAAGCCATAATTTTTTGCCTATTTTCATGTTTTTAAAGCCGTCTATATATAAAGAGGCGATGTTTTTTAAGCAGTTTTTAATCATGATGTCGAAGTCTATAACAAAAAAACTTAAAGAATAATTTTTAAAATTTGCAAGATTAATGCCTTACTAAATATTTAAGGGGTATAATCGGCAGATTAAAAAATAACTAAAGTTAAGGAAATTTTGATGGCAAAAGAGACGAAGTATATTTTTATCACAGGCGGCGTTTTAAGCTCACTTGGAAAAGGCATCGCAGCTGCGTCTATCGCGACATTACTTAAAAATTCTGGCTTAAAGGTGAGCGTTTTAAAAGCTGACCCATATATCAACGTAGATCCAGGCACGATGAGCCCACTAGAACACGGCGAAGTCTTCGTCACAGACGATGGCGCTGAAACAGACCTAGACCTTGGTCACTACGAGAGATTTTTAGATGAGAGCCTAAGTCAGGACAATAACTTCACAACAGGTAGAGTTTATAGCTCGGTTATCGAAAAAGAGCGCCGTGGTGACTACCTTGGAAAGACTATACAAGTGATCCCTCACATCGTTGGCGAGATCGTTGATCGTATCAAAAAAGCGGGCGAGGGCAAAGATGTGCTAATAGTTGAGATCGGCGGAACCGTTGGCGACATCGAGGGCTTGCCATTTTTAGAGGCGATAAGGGCACTAAGAGTAGAAGTTGGCAAAAAAAGAGCGCTAAATATCCACCTAACACTCGTGCCATTTATCAAAGTAGCTGGCGAGCTAAAGACAAAGCCAACTCAGCATAGCGTTGGCGAGCTAAGACGCATCGGCATAACCCCAGATATCATCATCTGCAGATCTGAAATGCCACTAAACCGCGAGCTAAAAGATAAGATCGCAGCAAGCTGTGGTGTGGAGAAAAACTGCGTTATAGAGAGCTTAGACAGCGCAAGTATCTATCAAATTCCACTTTCATTTTTAAAGCAAGATATATTAACGCCAATCGCTGAAAATTTAGGCTTTGGTGAGCTAAAACCAGACATGGCAAACTGGGATAGTCTAGTAAAAAGGATAATCGCTCCAACAAATGAAACTACAATAGCATTTGTGGGTAAATATATCGATCTAAAAGAGAGCTACAAGAGCCTAACCGAGGGCATCATCCACGCTGGAGCAAATTTGGATGCTAGGGTAAATTTACGCTGGATAGATAGCGAAAAGATAGAAGAGAATAATGTAAATGAGCTTTTAAAGGACGTAGATGGCATCTTGGTCGCTGGCGGCTTTGGCGAAAGAGGCGTTTTAGGCAAGATGCAGGCTATAAAATTTGCTCGTGAAAATAAGATCCCTTATCTTGGAATTTGCCTTGGTATGCAGCTAGCGATGATCGAGTTTGCAAGGGATGTTTTGGGCTTAGAAGATGCAAATTCTATGGAGTTTAACAAAGAGTGTAAAAATCCTATCATATATCTAATAGATAGCTTCATCGACGCTCATGGCAAAAAACAGATAAGAACGCACACAAGCCCGCTTGGCGGCACGATGAGGCTAGGTGCTTATAACTGCGACATCAAGCCAAAGACGCTTTTAGCTGAAATTTATGGCAACGCAAAGAGTGTAAAAGAGCGCCACCGCCACCGCTACGAGGCAAATCCAAAATATAAAGAGACCTTTGAAAAGGCTGGTCTAATAGTAAGTGGCGAAAGCGACGGACTAGTAGAGGCTATCGAGCTAAAAGGCCATCCGTGGTTTGTAGGCGTGCAGTGTCACCCTGAATTTACTAGCCGCTTAACTAGACCAAACCCTGTGATATTAGGCTTTATAAAGGCAAGTTTAGAAAACGTCAAATCTTAAATTTAGAGCCATCTGGCTCTAAAAATTCTTTTAAATTTTTTGCTGTTTTATTAAATTATTTGTCAAGTAAATCCCACTACTTGCCATAAATTTTTAAGGACAAAAATGAAAACTCTAATCATCTTAGCCCACCCTGACATCCAAAACTCGGTCATAAACAAACGCCTGCTACAAGAGGCTCTCAAAGAGCCGCAGCGCTTTAGCGTCCATGATTTGACGCGGGTTTACGGGGGCGGCGACATCGACGCCGCGCGCGAGCAAGAGCTCATCAGAGCCCACGACGCCCTCGTTTTGCAGTTTCCGCTTCACAACTTCTCCTGCCCTCCGATTTTAAAATCGTGGATCGACGCGGTGATGACGCACGGCTTTGCCTATGGGCGCGGTTCAAACGGCATAGCGGGGCGCAAGGTGGCGCTAGCCGTGACCGCAGGCATCAAAAAGAGCGACTACTGCCCGCAAGGACGCTATCATTTTAGCTTGCGCGAGGTTCTTACGCCGTTTGAGCTTGCGTTCAAATACTATTTTCGCGCCGATTACCGTGACTTTTTCGCATTTTACGGCGCCGAAGAGACTCCGGGCGTGGACTACGTATCAAGCAAGGACGATTTAGAGCGCGGCGCTAGAGAATACGCGGAGTTTTTGAGAAATTTGGAATAAATTTTTACAAAAATGGTTTAAATTCTCTAGCATAAGCCATTTAAAAATTTATAAATTTGATTGTATAAATTTTGCTAATACTTACCATTTTTGGTGTGCCAAATTTGTAAAGACTATCAATTTAACAAAGCTTTTAAGCTTGCCATGAGCCCTAAAATCTTACTTTCATTTAAAATTATAAGAAATTAAATTTCAAAAAGATATAATCCAAGCATTCAAAATAAAGACGAAAGATTGCGATGAAAAATAAGTATTTTTATAGCCAAATTTTTGGCAATATGGGTATAAATTTAAGTGAACAAGTGGCATTAAATAAAGTTGGCAAGTTATTCAAAAATTCTTGCCAAAACCATGCTAAATAAAGAGGATATAAGGAATTTACTAGCACATAGATTTTGTAACGACGTTCACAAAAAACTTAGTGAAATTCCAACACCAAGTGCCTTAAAAGATATCTATAAGGGTGCCAACCGTATAAAAGAAGCGATCGAGAAAAACGAGCGCATAGCCATTGTAGGCGATTATGATGTTGATGGTGTTGTTTCGAGCGTGATTTTAGCTGAGTTTTTTGATGATCTTGGCGTAAAAGACTACCTAGTAAAAATTCCAAATAGATTTAAAGACGGATATGGGCTAAATCCTGAGATAATAGACGAACTCTCAGCTGATGTAAGCTTGATTATCACCGTTGATAACGGTATCTCTGCAAACGATGCGGCCATTATCTGTAAAGAAAAAGGTATCGATCTTATTATTACTGATCATCACATGCCTCCAGCTGTTCTCCCAGAAGCTTATGCGATCATTAACCCAAAACAAGAAGACTGCAACTTCCCAAATATTGAAATTTGTGGCGCTGAGGTCGCTTGGTATTTGGTCGGAGCGTTAAAGGATGTTTTTGGGCTAAATTACGATATGAGCAAATTTCTAGAGCTTTTAGCTATCGCGATAATCGCCGATATGATGGAGCTAAGAGATATGAATAGAATGCTTGTTCGTCTTGGCATTTGTAAGCTAAATGCGTCTAAGCGTTCCGCATTTCACGCTATAAAAGAGTTTTATGGTAAGGAAAAATTTGAGTGTGATGATATTAGCTTTCTTATAGCCCCACTTATAAATTCAGCTGGGCGCATGGACGATGCGATGAATTCATTTGACTTTTTGCGTGCAAAGAGCATCGAAGAGGCTTACAACTACCTTGATACCATTATCGAATTTAACAACTCCAGAAAAGAGGAAGAGCGCCAACTCTTTGAATGCTCGCTAAAGGACGTAAAAGAAGATGATGAAGTCATTATCACTTGGGGTGAGCAGTGGCATGAGGGTGTGATAGGCATCGTAGCTAGCCGCCTAGCAAAGCACTTTGCAAAGCCAGCTATCGTCTTTAGCATCGATAAAGGCCGTGCAAAAGGTAGTGCTAGAAGCATTGGTAAGCTTGATATCTTATCTCTCATAGCAAGCCACGAAAATTTACTAACAAGCTACGGCGGTCACAAAGGAGCGGCTGGACTTACACTTGCGCCTGAAAATTTGGTGAAATTTAAAGAAGCAATAAATAAAAGTTGCTCATGCCTAAATATGCAAGATTGCAAAAGCTCAGACGAGCTACTTGGCGATATAATGCCAAGCGAGATAGACTTTGAGCTGCTTGAAATTTTAGAATTTTATGAGCCGTATGGACAGAAGAATCCACGCCCAGTCTTTAAGATAAAAAATGCTCTTGTTAAAAACGAAAGACTTATAGGTAGAGATCAAAATCACTTAAAACTAATCTTGCAAAAAGACAACAAAACACTTGAGGCTCTATTTTTTAACTTTACGAAACACGCTAGAGTTGGCGAGATGATAGATATTATCTTTTGTATATCAAAAAATTCATTCCGCGGACTTGTTACTCCACAACTACTCATAAAAGAGATTTTATAAATTTTTATCTCGGTTTTATAATGCTAAAATTTTTAATAAAACCGAGATTGCTTCGGTTTTAATTCACCAAAATCGTTTCTTTATATATTTAATGCAGTCCGACTAAAATAATATTATTTGAGTAAAATTTCTGTATTGTAAAATTAATGTTATATAAATATTTATACTTTATTTAAGTTCATTTTTGCTTTAATTTTAATTTTAAATATTAATTTCATAGGACTAAACATGAAAATTTCTTACGTTTTAGCATTTGCTCTAGTACCAAATTTAATGCTTGGTGCTGAAGAAACGATAGACTTGGCTCCGGTTGCCGTTTCTGCAAAGATACAAAAGTCCATTCTTGACGAACCGACAAAGGCTCAAATAGTGGGCAAAGGTGCGATACTAGAAAACGGCGACATCGCTAAATCGCTTTTAAATTTGAGCGGCTTTACGATGGAGCGCAAGGGCGGAGGCGGCAGCGAGGTTTATTATCGTTCGCAGACGGCGGCCAGACTGCCGGTATTAATCGACGGTAGCACGCTAAACGGCGGTTGCGGTATGCGCATGGATACGCCCATCACTTACATCTCGGCGCAAAACTACAGCTCGGTTCGCATCGTAAAAGGTCCGCAAGACGTAAGATACGGCGCGCTCATTAGCGGCGGTATATTTTTCGATAGAGAGATAGCAAGGCTATCTAAACCGAGCTTCGGAGGAAACGTAAGCGTGCTGGGCGGTAGTTTTAGAAGATTTGAAACTGCCGCGGACGTAGCGGCGGGCAACGAGCTAGGTAGCTTGGAAATTTCTGGCGGACACTACCAGAGCGGCGATTATAAAAGTGGCGACGGACAGAAAATGCATACGCACTATAAACGCAACAGCGTCTCACTCGTGGGTACGCTAACGCCCACAGATACTACGGCCTTACAGTTAAGCGTGGATCTAGGCGATGGCGAAGCGGCGTATGCCGATAGGATGAGAGACGGCGTGCAGTTTGACCGCAAGTCTTTCGGACTAAAATTTGAACAAGACGTTGGCGAGCACAAGATCAGGCTAAGCTCGTACTATCATCAAATCGATCACATAATGGACAACTTCACCATGCGTCCGGTGGTGCCTGGCACGGGGCGCGGCAAGGGATATAGCATCAGTCACCCGATATGCGATATGTACGGCTTTAAGCTAGAAGGCGAGTTAAATTTCGATAATCTAACCAGCTTCATCGGCATGGGATATTCTCAAGATACGTTTAAATGGCGAGGCGCAGGAAGCGGTATGGCGGGCGTATCTAAAGCCGAAATGGACTCCGCCGTATCAAAGCCCCACGTAAAAGAGCGCAAGGTAACGTATAAAACTATATACACTCAAAACGAATACGTTCTTGAAAACGACTACGGGCTTTTTGGCGGACTTAGGCTGGACGCGGGCGAGAGAAAACTGTTAAAACGCATAAGAGCAGAAAAGAAAATTTATTCTCAGGCTTTTTTAGATACGAAAAATATCTGCAAAATTTAACGCTCTACGCAGGACTAGGCCACGCACAAAGGTTGCCAGATCACTGGGAAACGAGTAAAGACGATAATCTTAAGCTAAATAAAGAAAGAAACACGCAACTAGACTTTGGCGCCGTGCTAAAAGATAAAAACTACGAACTAAACGCAAATTTCTTTGTCTCTAAGATGGATGATTACATAATGATAAAATATAGTCCTATGGGCATGTCATCAAACGTATTTAATACCGATGCTTTACTATACGGCGGCGAGATCGAGGGCGATACGCTACTGGCCGATATATTTAGACTGGGTGCCGGCGTATCCTACGTCTACGGCAAGGTGACTAAAAAAGCGGGCGGCTTAAAAGACGGTGACGCATTGCCTAAGGTT
Source organism: Campylobacter concisus (assembly GCF_002914005.1). Taxonomy (GTDB): domain Bacteria; phylum Campylobacterota; class Campylobacteria; order Campylobacterales; family Campylobacteraceae; genus Campylobacter_A; species Campylobacter_A concisus_N. Next base: position 27,304 of record NZ_POZU01000009.1, read on the forward strand.
TCTCCTCTAACGTTTAAACTAAGCGCCGGTCTAGAAAAGCCAGACTGGTTCGTCAAAGCCGACTTCTACGCTAACGCGTCGCAAAACCGCGCGCAAAAAGGCTACGGCGACGTGGGCGGCATGGACCTGGGCAAGAGCGATAGCTTTTGGACGCTGGGGCTAAGCGCGGGCTATAAATATAAAAATTATCAATTTTTGCTAGCGGCGGAAAATTTAAACGACGCCAAATACGCCTATCATAACTCAAAAGGCGGCTACGGCGGCGGTATCGCAGGCTATGAGACTATCCCGAACGGCACGAGGCTTTATGAGCCGGGCAGAAGCTTTTGGGCGAAATTTAAGATGCATTTTTAGGGCGTAACTTAATAAATTTGGCATGGCTGTGGGCTTAGGATTTGCCCTAAAGCTATGCTAAATTTAAGTATTTTTACTCTTATATTCTTAACAATACCCACGTTTACTATATTTACCATTAGTAATAAATTGGCACTTGGTATAAAATTTCTTATTAAATTTTAAAGCCAAAGGATGATTAAAATGGGGCTTTATTAAATTTGAATTTTATATAGATTAAAAGCTTAGATGTAAAAATCTCAGAAATTTTTTAAAGGAGAGGTATGAAAAATTTACTTGTAAAATCAAGCTTGATTCTAGCTTTGGTAAGCTCAGCAGCACTAGCTCAAGGTGCATTTGTTGGTGGTGAAGGTGATTATTCGTTTAACTCAAAAATCAAAACAAAAAACATAGCAAGTAGTGAGAAAAATAACTTCAAAAAAGGTCACTATGGTCTTGGCTTTTATGGCGGTTATGATTTTGACAGCTATAGAGCTTATGGTGGTTATTATTATGACTTTAAAGCTAGGAAAAATGCTGGTGAATCAGATGCAAAATGGAGTAAGCATAAATTTTTAGGCGGTGTTGATTATACGCCAAGCATCACTGAAAATTTTAAAGCCGTTCTTGGCGGATACACAGGTCTTGGCTACTTGAGCGTTAGAGAGAGATTTAATAACGAAACAAGTAAGAAAAATTTCAAAGGCTTGCTAGTTGGCGCAAAAGCGGGCGGCATCTACTCATTTGATGAACATAACGCGATCGAGTTTGGCTTAAAAGCTGATAAGACTTTTTATAAGAAAAATAGCGGAGCTCAGCTAAGAGATACGACTATAGGAATTTATACAGGCTATACTTATAAATTCTAACATTTAGGCAAGGCTTAGGCTTTGCCTTATTTTGAGCTACTCTCTACCCTCAAGAAGTGGCACAAAAAGGCACTCATCTAAGTACTCTTTTTCTAAATTTCCATCTTTATCTTTTTTAAATTTAGCGATAAATTGCTTGCCATCTTTTTTCATTGGAGCTACTAAAATTCCACCATTTTTAAGCTGCTTAAATAAATTTGGTGAGATCTCATCAGCAGCTGCCGAGAGCAAGATACGATCAAATGGTGCGTAGCTTCGCCAGCCATTGTTGCCGTCATCATATCTTACATGTACGTTCTTTATTTTTAGTGCCTCGAAGCGTTTTTTTGCCTCCATGGCTAGCTTTTCTATACGTTCGACGCTAAAAATTCTATGTGCAAGTTTGCTTAAAATAGCTGCTTGATAGCCACTGCCGCAGCCTATCTCTAGGATGTTATCCATATTTTCGCACTCTAGTGCCATCGTCATCTTTGCTACCGTTAGCGGCGAGCTGATCCACTGGTTACCAATGATTGGCTGCGCATCAAGCTTGTAAGCATGTGCAGTGATTGGTACAAAAATTTCGCGCTCGGTTGTTGATATCGCATCAAATAAAAGCGGACTTAGCATGATCTCGTCGGCTATATCGCTAGCCAAATTTTGGCATTTTATCGCTTCTAGTTGAGTCAAAATTTATATCCTAAATAAAAATTAAATCGTTATTATACGATTTAAAGCTTATCTTAAAATTTATAAAATCCCTAAATTTGTCTTGATCTCTTTTATTAAATTTGCATCAAATATCGTCTCTTTAACAAGTGTGCCATTTGGTAAAAATACTCCAGCAACTTCTAATGCAAGTGAGCTTGAGATCATGACGTAGCAGTTGTTTACAATGGCAAGCGCCTTACAAAGGCTAAGGTAGGCATCCTCTCTGGCCTTACCCCACATGGCAGGTACCATGATGATGTCACATCCTTTTAGCTTTGCCCAAAGCTTGCTATCGCGTAGTTCAAAACAGATTAGCACCCCAAGCTTTAGCCCTCTAAAATCAAATGCATTTATATCGCTCACATCGCCAGCGGCAAAAATTTCATGCTCTAAATTTGGCCTAAAAAGTTCGGCTTTAAATTGTGAATGAAAGACATTATTTGAGTTAAGAAGCAAAAATTGGTTATAAATTTTTGGCTGGTGCGGATTTAGATTTGAAATTTTAGCAAGGCCAGCACTTTTATTTAGGCTACTAAGGTGCGTAAAACCAAGAAATTTATCTGGGCTAAGCGCCTCTTGCAAGCGTTCAAGCAGCATTGCATCAAAGCTGCCTATCATGCCACCAAGCATTGCTTTGTTTGCCCCTGCGAAAAAGCCGTCGAAATCATATCCACTTATGCAAAGCTCGCTTGCAAGAATGAGTGAGTTTTCAGGCGCAGCCTCAACTAAAGTTGCAAGCTCTTCTAGGCGATCTGTTGCATTTTTTGCCTTTAAAGTTAGGCTTATTAGGTTTAAATTTTCGCTCATTTATTTTCCAAATACAAATATAGTTTGCTTTGGCGCATGGCAATTTTCCGGAATTCTAAAATCCATATCCGTCCCGCCAATTTCAGGCGTTGGCTTTAGCAAAACTGTTATGGCCGTAGTCTTGTTATCACGCTCTGAAAGCGGGTCGTTAAAGACCCAGACTTCATACGAAAACGAGGTTTTATCGTCAAAATATACCACTCTAGTCTCTTTTAGGTCGGCGGATTTAAAGTTACATACCCTATTTATCTGCTTTAAAACATCGACAAAAAGAGCCGACCCAATAGGCGCAAGGCTTGGCTGGATATCGCCAGCTGGCATGCTTTGGTAGATGATGGCATATTTGGTTTCGTCTGTTTTGACAAGTATGTAAGGGTTAAAACTATTTAATAGATCCTTATTTGTTATGTCAATCGCCCTCTGGCTGCTACTGCTCGCACACCCCACAAAAAGCACGCAAGCAAGGGCTAAGACGCCATTTTTAAAAGTCATCAAAGCTGATACTTCCCTTGCTGTAGTTTGTCACCTTTGCTTCAAAGAAATTTGACTTTTGGTCGTTAAATTTCGCAAAGTCATCGACCCATTTGATCGGATGAGCAACGTTGTATTTGCGTTTTAGGCCGATTGCAACTAGACGTTGATCTATGAGATAGTGGATGTACTGCTCGATGATATCGTCGGTAAAGCCCATTATTTGGTTTTGGGTGATGTATTTGCCCCATTTGATCTCTAAATTTCCAGCTTTTTCAAACATATCATAAATTTTCGCTTCAGTCTCAGGCGTGAAAAGGTCGGGTCTCTCTTTACGGACTGAATTTATCATGTTTTGAAACAAAAGCAGGTGCGTGATCTCGTCGCGTTGGATGAAGCGTATCATCTGCGCTGAGCCTAGCATCTTGCCAGCGCGAGCTAGAGCGTAGATCGCTGTAAAGCCGCTATAAAAGTAGATGCCCTCCAAAATTTGGTTCGCAACCATCGCAAGAAGTAGCTTCTCGTCAGTCACTTCTCCTGCAAGCTCCTCGTAGACACTTGAGATGTAGTCGTTTTTCTCACGCAAGACATCGTCGTGCTTCTCCATCTCGTAGATGAGGTCGGTGTTGTCACAGATCGCCTCGACCATGACAGCGTAAGACTTGCTGTGGTTTGCCTCTTCGTAGGCTTGGCGGCTTAGCACGGCGTTAATCTCTGGTGCGGTGATGTAAGGGTTGATGTTGTCAGCTAGGTTATTTGTCTGAAAGCTATCCATCGAGATGAGCTGGCTCCAGACGAGGTCGTACATGCGCTTTTCAGCCTCCGTGAGGTTGTAGGCGTAGTCACGCACGTCGTCTGTGGTGTCGACCTCTTTTGGAAACCAAGTGTTTGCTTCCATGAGGTCCCAAAGCTTTAACGCCCACTCGTATTTTGCCTTGGTGAAATTTAAAATGCCGTGTGGGTTGCCGTTAAAGACTCTTCTGTCGGTCAAATTTTCATTTGAACTTGGGTTGTAGATACGTTTTCTATTCATAAATTTCTCTCTTGTTTGTAGTAAAAATTTCTCAAAATCTTACCCAAAGCAAGGTAAAAATTTACTTTTATTTAGAGCCTTAGTCCTTTTTATGGTCATGAAAAAGCCAGTTATTATTAGTAAAACTGCGATCACACAAGAGATGGCAAAGACGACCTGACCAATCTCACCAAACATCTCTCCAGTGTGCAGGCTAAGTACTTTGCGACCAGCCTTTTTTGCCTCTGGGATGCTTTCACTTTTGCTAACAAGTTTATTCTCTTTGATCTTGCCAGCGCTAGCGTCAAGCTTTAGTTTGCCCACTTGACTCTCGCTTGTTTCGTAGTTTATAGTGTAGGTGCTTTGGTTGTTTTCAGGCACGTTTATCGTGAGCGATTTTAGCTCTAGTGTGACGTTATCCTTAAAAATTTGCTTCGCAGCCTCGATCTCTTTAAATTTCTCGTCGTTTATTGGGAGTAAATTTGATTGTGGTAGACTTTTTTTCATTGGAGCTGTTTTTAGGTCAAAAAATATACTATTTACACCGCTTCTGACCCATCCATAAGACCAGTAAAGTCCAGTTAGTGACATCACCACAAGTAAGATCGCTACGTAGGTGCCAAGGCTGGTGTGAAGGTTGTAGAAGCAGGCGTAGCCCTTTGCTTTTGGTTTAATTTTTAGTGAATTTAAGAAATTTCGCTTGATCGCCGGTGTGTAGAGGATGAGACCACTGATAGCAAGCAGAGCCATGATGATAGAGCTAATGGCAACTATTTGCTTGCCGATATTGGCTGGTACTTTACTGTCAAGTAAGGCAAGACCTAAATTTCTATGAAGACTTAAGATAATGATACGAAATTTCTCACCCCAGTCCTCGCTGATCACCTCACCACTTCTTGGATCTATGAAGAAATTTAATTGCTTTTTATCCTTTGTAATGCTTATACGATAAGCTTCATTTGCTCCACCTATTTGTAAGCTTTCAAGCGTATCAAATTGAATCTCACTTTTTGCTTTAGTTAGGAGTTCATTTAAACTTAAATTTTCTTTTTCACTAGGAACTAGGTTTATAAAATTTTTATTTATCGCACTTTTGATCTCTTCTCTATAAGACGCAAATGGTGCTGAAAGAGTCATGAATATTAGCGGAATAGCCGCAATTAGTCCAATTATTAGGTGGATGTTGAAAATGCTTTTTCCTCGTTTTAAAACCATTTTTTTCCTTTGATTTTTAATAGCGAATAT
>NZ_POZU01000010.1:0-79730 GCF_002914005.1 Campylobacter concisus
ATAATAATGTTTGTATTTTTTTCAACCATATATCTATAAATTTCAGTTTCTGCACGTTCATACCAGTCATCATATTGTTTTGGATCATAAACAGAAATTTTATCAAATCTCATATACCCAAAATAATCTTTCGGTACAATTTTTTCATGTTTCATTGCGTAGGCAGTTGCGTATGGTGGCATCGCGTAGCAAACAAATCTTGCCTCATTTATATTTTTATAAATATTTAAGTGTATATCAGCATCAAGACTAGCTTCATTCCAACGATAGTCTTTTTTTGATGAAAGAAGCGTCAAGTCATCATCTTTTAAATTATCAAAAATGGCATTTTGTTTATTGATTATAAATTGATTTTTTTCGACTCTTGCCGAAATCGAGCCGTGAAAGACGCCAAAAAAATTCTTTCTAAACATAGAAAGTGATATTGTTTTTATCTCATTTATTGAGTGTTCTAGCTCCATTTTTTCTCCTACGTTTAAGCGATTATATTTAAGCTATCTTAAAATTTATGTAAAATTTTGTGTAATGATAGCTTTTTAAGTAAAATTTCGATAAATTTTCCACACTATTTACTATAAAGAGGCAGTGTTGCAAAGTCCACATATCAGTGTTTTACTTGATGAAGTTCTATCTTTTTTTAAAAATTTAAATGGAAATTTTATAGATTGCACGCTTGGATATGCCGGACATTCTAGTGCCATTTTATCTCAAAATGAAAATTTAAATTTAATTGCCTGTGATAGAGATAATGAAGCTATAAATTTTTCACTAAAAAAACTTGAGCCATTTGGTAGTAGGGTTAAAATTTATAAAAGTAACTTCTCTGAATTGACTAGCAAGCTAAGTCAAGAAGAAATTTTAAATGTTAGAGGAATTTTGGCTGACATCGGTGTTAGCTCACTTCAGATAGATAAAGATGATAGGGGTTTTAGTCTTGGCTCAAGCACGCTTGATATGCGCATGGATAAAGAGCGAAATTTTAGCGCATATGACGTTGTAAATGGATACTCTTTTGATGAGTTGGTTAGAATTTTTAGAGATTATGGCGAGCTAAAAAATGCTGTTGGGATTACAAACAAGATTATAAATGCTAGAAATTTAGGCAAGATAACGAGTGCAAAAGAGCTTGCAAATTTAATAGGTACAGCCCAGATAAAAGGGCGCGGAGTTAGCCCTGCAATACTTGCCTTTCAAGCCATCAGGATAGAGGTAAATGGTGAGCTAGATGAGCTAACAAATTTGCTTGATAGTATAGAAAAATGTGGGTTTAAAGATTGTCTTGTGGCGATTATTACATTTCACTCGCTTGAAGATAGGATCGTAAAGGAGCGTTTTAAAAAATGGGCAAATAGCTGTATCTGCCTACCTGGCGTCTATAGATGTGAATGCGGAAACAACCACGAACTAGGCGAAATTTTGACCAAAAAGCCACTAACTGCAAGCCAAAATGAACTAGCGCAAAATTCACGAAGCAAGAGCGCAAAACTTCGAGTTTTTAAGATAAAAGGATAAAGATGCAAGAAAAAGAAGAGCTACTAACGCTTCACGACGAGGAGCAAAAACGTGAGGTAAATTTAAGCTTTAAGACATTAGTGATGGTCTATTTAGCTGTTTTTATAGCTCTAGCTATATTTTTGCCAAAAATTTACATAGCAAATCAAATTTATTATATAAGTAGAGATATAGCGGACATTAGCGGTAAGCGAGATATGCTTTTAGAGGAAAATAGAGCTCTTAATATAAAGCTTGAAAATTTACGTTATAAAAATCAAATTTTAAATAATATGCAAGAGCGTCAATGGAAATAACTGAACATTTAAATTTTTATTTATTCTCATCTAAATTTTTGCGGTTCAATTATATTGGCAAATAATATAGCCATTTTGTATATAACTGTACAAAAATAAAATTAGCTCAATAAACAAAGCCTATTTTTAGCTTACTAATTACTTTCTTTTTGAGAGATTAGCTTTTCATATATATATTGTTCTAAATCTTTTTTTGATATGTCATTTTTTATAGCAGTATTATAAATTTCTTCGACCTTGCTTGAGTATTTTTCATAGCTAAAATATGGAAAATGCACGCTCCAAGCTTTCTTGATAAGATCGTGACTTATCTCTCTTCTTGCCCAAACTTTAAACATATCAAAGCCAATGAAAACGGCCGAAGTGACGACAGCAGTCGCTATTATCGATATGTGCGCATCAGTTTTTGCTAAAAAATGATGCGTGATGATTAACAATGGAAATAAAATGACAAAACAGATAAGTGCGTAAATCTGATAGAGCTTGATGTGATTAAATCTAAAATTTAACTTTGCTCCGTCTATTAGCATACCTTCGTTAAAAAGGGCATTCGCTTCAAGTAGATCCCTAAATAAAACTGGCTGTTTTGAAACAAAAAAAACGTTTTTTATGATTCTATCTTTTAAAGTTTCTTGCATTTTTTATAGACTTTTTACCTTTGAAATTTTGTCTCATTATATCTAAGAATCTATAAATTCAAACAAAATTAGATACAATTTGCCCAAAATTTAAGGAGCTAAAAATGGCAGATCAAGCTTTACAAACCGTTTTTTTAAACGGAGAATTTTTGCAAAAAGATGAGGCAAAAGTTAGTGCTTTTGATAGAGGATTTATATTTGGTGATGGAATTTATGAGGTTGTGCCTGTGATAAATTCAAAAATGGTTGATAAAGATGGATTTTGGGCGAGGTTTGAAAGAAGTTTAAATGAAATAGATATAAGCTTGCCCTATGAAAAGGAAAAATTTGAAGCGATCTTAAACGAGATAATCTCCAAAAATGCCTTAAAAGAGGGCGGAATTTACATGCAAGTAACAAGAGGCGTGGCGTTTAGAAATTTCTATTTCATAGAAAATTTAACACCAAGTGTCTTTATTTTCTGTTACGAGGGTGAAATTTTAAACAATCCTGCTGCAAAAACTGGCATAAAAGTCGTGAGCGTCGAGGATATCAGGTGGAAAAGGCGTGACATCAAGTCTATCTCACTTCTGGCTCAGTGCTACGCTAAAAATGAAGCTCACAAAAAAGGTGCAGATGAGGGCTTTATGGTAGAAAGTGGCTTTGTCACAGAGGGCTGTAGCTCAAGTGCTTTTATTATCAAGAATAAAACTTTAATTACAAAACCACTTTCAAATGAAATTTTGCCAGGAATTCGCCGTATGAGACTTTTAAAGATCGCTAAAGATATTGGCCTTAAGATAGAGGAGCGAAAATTTAGCATGGATGAAGTTTATAATGCTGATGAAGTCTTTATCTCGGCTGCTACGCTTATACTCTTACCAGTCGTTTATGCTGATGGCAAGGCGATAAATGGCGCAAAAGTAGGAGAAATTTCAAGCAAACTTCGTGAAATTTATGCTGGTGAACTTTTAAAAGAAGCCAGGCTTTGAGAGAAAAAATCTTAATAAGTGCTTGCCTAGCTGGCATAAACTGCAAATTTAACGGCGAAAATAATCTTTTAAATAAAGATGTTTTAGATGAAATTTCAAAGAGATTTCATCTGCTTTTTGTTTGTCCTGAAGTTTATGGTGGGCTTAGTACACCAAGGGAACCGGCTGAGATGAAAAATGGTGCGGTTGTTTGTAAATTTTCAGGCAAAGATGTGAGTGAAAATTTCAAAAATGGAGCAGAAATTTGCCTAAAGATAGCTAAGCTAAATGGCTGTAAAAAGGCTATTTTAAAATCAAAAAGTCCAAGTTGTGGAAGTGGGCAAATTTATGACGGAAGCTTTAGTAAGAGGCTTATTTTAGGCGATGGCATCACGGCAAAACTGCTAAAAGAAAATGAAATTTTAGTTTACAACGAAGATGAGATAGTAGGGTTTGATGTTTGATAGGTTAAAAGACAACATTATGCTTGAGGTGATTTTTAAGTACATCATCTTGTTGCTGCTTTTTATCTGTGTGATCGGTCTTTTTATGAGCGGCGTTCTTTTCTTAAATGGAGAGATGAGTGAAAATTCGCTGAATTTACACATTTTCTTTGGCTTTAGTTTGGTTGTTTTGACGATTGTTCATAGTTATGTTAAGAAGAAAAAGTTAAAGAAGCTAAGCCTTGAGTTTAAAAATATCTTAAATCACAAGCCAGTACAGATGGATTGTAACACTACTAGATTTTTAAATGCTCTAAATGATGTAAAGGTGGGCGAACTTTCAAAAAAATTTGGCTCTGATATTGTAGAAATTTTAAGGTCAAATGACATAAAAGTAAAAAGCGAGAATGAGACTATGAAGCAAATTTGTAAAAACAACGATGAAAAGATGTTTTATATTTTTGTTCTGATTGTAGAAGCTATTTTTAAGGATAAGGAAAAAATTTGAAAAAGGGTATATTTTTAGCGTTTAGTGTTGCTTTGTTTTTGGGATGCTCGCAGACCCAGCCAAAGCCAAGTGTGCAAAATTCTTTACCAGATGAAAATGTATATAAACCAAATGAACGCATTAGTTTGCTTGATTTTGAAATGAAGCAAGATGCCTCGTCGCTACCGCAAAATATGCAAAGTGCAAGCTTTGACCAAGAAGAAATTTTAAAAAGAAGGTTTAAGGTTTTTACATTAAGGGGCGTAAAATTTAATCCAAACGATGTCTTTTGGGCATTTAATATATATAAACCAAGCGAGAAGAGAAAGTATTTTGGCTCAAATTTTAGACAGATACCTCAAAGCTGGTTTGACGCACAAAAGGACAATGCAAATTTTTCAGCTCTTTCAAGCATCTCTGCTTATGCCCTAACTTCGGCAAACACAGCTTTAAGAAATTTCCCAACCGATGAGCCGATATTTTTAAATCCGCAAACTCCAGGCGAGGGCTATCCGTTTGATTATCTACAAGAATCAACCCTAAGCATCGCTCATCCACTTTTTGTCTCACATCTTTCTAAAGACAGGGCATGGGCATTTGTTAGCGATGATGCGGTTTGGGGCTGGGTAAAGGTTGAGGATATAAAATTTATAAGCGATGATGAGGCAAATGCCTATCAAAAATCAAGTTTTGTGACTATAAAAACGGATAAAATGCCAGTTTATGACAAGGCCGGAAATTTCTTGTTTTATTCAAGAGTTGGAGCGATACTACCTGTTTTGGCGCAGGATAGTAAAAATTACTACGGCAAAATTTATGTAAGAAATCTCTTGAGAGAATTTGTGTTGCCAAAGTCTTTTGGTGCTCTTTTTCCTCTTAAATTTAACGACTCAAATCTAAAAACACTTATTAACTCCCTTCTTACTCAGCCTTATGGTTGGGGTGGGGTCGATAAGCTAAGGGATTGCTCGCTTTTTACCAAAGATTTGCTAGCAAGTTTTGGCGTGTGGCTACCTAGAAACTCAAGAGCTCAAGCAAATATGGGGCAAAAATTTGATCTAAAAGGGCTTAGTAACGCTGCTAAGACAAAAGAGATAAAAGAAAAAGGTGTGCCATATCTTACGCTTGTGCATCTGCCAGGACATATCATGCTTTATGCTGGATACAAGGGCGATGATATCTACGTGGTACATGATGCTTGGGGACTAAAAACTGAAAATAACGGCAGAGCGTTAATCGGTGCTACGGCAGTAACTACGCTAAACATTGGACAAAACAGAAGCGATATACAAAACTCAAATTTGCTCATTTCAAAGGTTGATTCTATAAATGTGATAAAACCCGAAAATGTAATAAGCGATAAAGCTAGAAAAATTTCAGCTTTACAAAGGGCTTATGATGTTAAGGTCGAGGATAATTTGGTCAAATTTGGTGATGGAACAATATTTGTCTATGATGACTTTAAACAAAAAGATGATGAGTGTAGCAGTGGCGCCGATATAGAGGATATGAATGCGCTTGATTACACTGCATTTTCACCGCTTAGCACTGCACTAAGTGATGCTGGCAGATGTAGAAATTATGAATTTTTAGGCAAAATTTATGGCTCAAGCGAGAGCGAGGTAAAAGCAAATTTGGTAGATGTCGTTTGGCTAAAAGATAGCCTTGCGATGAAATTACCATTTAACTCTAAAAATGGAGCCGCAACTGCTTTGCAAGACGTAAGCAATGAGCTAAACGATATGGTAAAAAGTGATGCGAGCTTACTTGAATATTTAAAAGATCCAGGTGGGACATTTAAATGGCGCATCATCGCTGGCACAAACCGCTTGAGTCCGCACAGCTACGGCATCGCGATCGATATAAATGTAAAAAAGAGCCACTACTGGCAGTGGAGCAAGGGCTATCAAAACCTCATCCCTGAAAAGATAGTGCGTGTTTTTGAAAAACATAAATTTATCTGGGGCGGACGCTGGAAGCACTTTGATACGATGCACTTTGAGTATCGCCCAGAGATGTTTGAGTAGATGAAAGAGCAAATTTTAGAAATTTTATCTCGCTCAAACGTCTTTTTAACAGGCGGTGGTGGAGTTGGCAAGAGCTATCTAACAGCCTCTGTCATCAGGCACTACAAAGAAAATTTTAAAAACGTCATAATCCTTGGCTCAACTGGTATAAGTGCCGTTAGCCTTGGAGGAGTTAGTTTACATAGCTTTTTTAAATTTGGCTACTGCAAGGACTACGAGGAGCTAAGGCGCTTTGACTATCATCAAAAAGACAAACTAAGCAAGCTAAGAAATATGCTTGATGCATGTGATCTGCTTGTAATTGATGAAATTTCAATGGTTAGCTCAAATCTCATGGAGATGATAAGATACCGACTACTTACTTCCAAATTTAAAGGTAGGGTGCTTATAGTGGGCGATTTTTATCAGCTTCCACCAGTGCAAAAGGAGCAAAACGAAAATAGGCTTTTTAATTTTTTATACGCTTTTAACTCCAGTGCGTGGGAGGATATGAAATTTACAAATGTCGAGCTACTGGTCTCAAAGCGTACAAACGATCTTAAATTTTATGAAATTCTCTCTCGTCTTAGAGTTGGCGAGCTAGATGATGAAATAATGAGCTATATAGAGAGTTTAAGAGTGACCAAGATAGAGCCAGATGATGATACGAGTGTGCTTTTTGGCAGAAACGCCGAGGCTGAGATGATAAATCAAAAAAGACTTCTCGCACTTAATGCGCCGCTTGAAATTTCAAACTCAGATGTGAGCATTTTGGATGAAAATTTAGATAAAAAAGAGTTTGAAAAATGGGCAAATACGCTAAATATCTCAAGGGATTTGGAGATGAAGATAGGCGCTAAGATCATCTTTACGTCAAATAAATGGGGCGAGTACTATAACGGCGAGCAAGGCAAGATCATGCAAATTTTAAAAGAAAATGGCGTCATTTCAAGTGTGATCGTGCAAAAAGATAGCGGCGAAATTTGTGAGATAGAAAAAGCTGCTTATATATTTAGTTCGTTAAATTTAAACGAAGATGAGATCGAAGAAAATGTACAGGCATCGCTCCATCAGTTTCCATTTAAGCTTGCCTATGCCCTAACCATCCACAAATCTCAAGGAATGAGCATAAACTCGCTCATTTGCAATATCAACCATATTTTTGCCAAAGGACAACTCTACGTCGCACTTTCTCGTGCAGTAAGTCCTAAAAATTTAAAACTTTTTTATGATAAAAAAAGTGATTTTAGGCAGCATTTAAGAAAAGTGGTTAAAATTGACGACGAAGTTAAGAAATTTTACCAAGAAAACGTATTTTTGCATATTAAGGAGAATTTATGAAAAAGCTATTTTTAAGCCTTACTTTTTGTATTTTTGCATTTGCAGACGTGCTAAAAGTAAGAGATTTTCAAACAGATATCTACTCAAAAGCTGGACAAAATTTAACAAAAAAGATAAATATGAACCTTGAAGTCGTCGGACGTGATGTTGAAGAAAATGAAGCGTATGTGCTTGATGCTTTAAACATAATAGTTGGTAGCTTTTACGTGGAAGATATTTTAACCTCAATGGGAAAAGAGAAATTTAAAGAGCTTTTCATAAAATACGCAGCCAAAAAACACTCTCTTGATATCGATGATGTGCTTATCTTAAATATAAAAGTGATAAATAATCTTGAGCTAAGCGAGATCATAAAAGCGATAAAAAGCCAAAATTTATGCTCCGATCCAAGTGTTAATGAAGAGATTGTAACAAAGCCAGAAAAGAAGAAAAAGGGCAATGAGATTATCATCTCGCCAGATCCAAATGACGTAGTTCAAAAGCCCATTGATCTAAATAATGTTCAAGAATTTGGAAAAGATTTTGGAGAGAAGTGAGTAAATTTGGCTAAAGCTAGCCAAATTTATTGATTTACAATGTCGTAACCTTGAGGAATGACAGGAGTTAGCGTCTCTTGTGGTATGAGTGCGTCTTTTACTGGATTGCTTAGAGTTATTTTAATTTTATTTGAAAGTTTATCTTTATAGTCAATCGTCGTTGGAAGCGTGTTTTTAATAGTTATAAAGTACTCAACTCCGTCGTATATCGCTTTGTAAAGTGTTGGTTGGATTTGCTCCGCATGGGCTAAGATTTGTGTCAAATTTGGCGTATCATCAAGTTTTGAAATGATAGCTTGCTCAAGCTCATCCTCAATCACGATCACACGCTCTTTGTTAAAATAAATTCTCTTTGGCGTTGGACTTTCATATATCCAAAGTGCAGTATTGTCGTTTTTTGCGTAAAATCTACCTTTGTAATTTATGCTTTTGCCTTCGCTAAATACAGTTTGCGTAAAGTCACTTTGCAAGCTTTTGAAATTTAAGCCAGCGCCAAATGAGCAAACTGCAACGAGAGATGCAACTAGAAATTTTCTCATTTTTTATCCTTTTTTGGCGTATTCTAGCCCAGTTTAATTAAATAAATAGTTAAACTATGCTAAGATCCAAAGTTTAAAAATTTAGGAAGGTAAAATAATGATTTCATCGGTATTTAGAAAGATTTTTGGCACAAAAAACGATAGAGAAGTCAAAAAGTATATAAGACGTGTTGCACAGATAAATGCACTTGAGCCAACTTATGAAAAGATGAGCGACGATGAGCTTAAGATCAAATTTAATGAGCTAAAAGCCCAAGTAGTAGAAGAAAAAGTCACTTTAGATGAAATTTTAAATGATGTTTTTGCGATCGTTAGAGAGGCTAGCAAAAGGGTGCTTAAGATGCGCCATTTTGACGTACAGCTAATTGGCGGTATGGTGCTAAACGAGGGCAGGATCGCTGAGATGAAAACGGGCGAGGGTAAGACCTTGGTAGCGACTTTACCAGTTATCTTAAATGCGATGAGTGGCAAGGGTGTGCATGTAGTAACCGTAAACGACTACCTTGCAAAGCGTGACGCGACGCAAATGGGCGAGCTTTATAACTTTTTAGGCTTAAGCGTTGATGTGATACTAAGTGGCGGATACGATGATAACGTAAGACAAGCTGCGTATAACGCGGACATAACATACGGCACAAACTCAGAATTTGGCTTTGACTATCTTCGTGACAACATGAAATTTGAAGCTGGTCAAAAGGTGCAAAGAGGCCACAACTTCGTTATTGTAGACGAGGTCGATAGTATCTTGATAGATGAGGCTAGAACACCGCTTATAATCTCTGGCCCAACAAACCGTACGCTTGATGGCTACATAAGAGCTGATCAGGTCGCAAAACAGCTTACTAGAGGCACTCCAGCTGATCCAAATGTGCCAGGCTCAAAGCCAACGGGAGACTTTATAGTAGATGAAAAAAATAGAACGATAATGATCACGGAAGCTGGTATAAGCAAGGCTGAAAAGTTATTTGGTGTTGAAAATTTATATAACCTTGAAAATGCCATACTAAGTCACCACCTAGATCAAGCTCTAAAAGCGCACAATCTCTTTGAAAAAGACGTGCACTACGTCGTAAAAGATGGCGAAGTCGTCATCGTTGATGAATTTACAGGACGTCTAAGCGAGGGCAGACGCTTTAGCGAGGGGCTTCATCAAGCGCTTGAGGCAAAAGAGGGCGTAAAAATCCAAGAAGAGAGCCAAACGTTAGCCGATACAACCTATCAGAACTACTTTAGGATGTATAAAAAGCTTGCTGGTATGACTGGTACGGCTCAGACTGAGGCCACTGAGTTTTCTCAAATTTATAACCTCGAAGTTATCTCGATTCCTACAAATTTACCAGTTAAAAGGATAGATCAAAACGATCTTATCTATAAAACCCAAAATGAGAAATTTAAAGCAGTTATTGATGAGGTTAAAAAAGCTCATGAAAAAGGTCAGCCAGTGCTTGTGGGAACTGCAAGTATTGAGCGCAGTGAGGTACTTCACGAGATGCTTAAAAAAGTTGGCATCCCACACTCTGTGCTAAATGCTAAAAACCACGAAAAAGAGGCTGAGATCATCGCACAAGCTGGCGTAAAAGGCGCTGTGACTATCGCTACAAACATGGCTGGACGCGGTGTTGACATTAGGATCGATGATGAGGTTAGAAATTTAGGCGGTTTATATATCATCGGCACTGAAAGGCACGAGAGTAGAAGGATAGACAATCAGCTTCGTGGCCGTGCTGGACGTCAGGGCGATCCTGGCATGAGTAGATTTTACCTAAGTCTTGAAGATAATCTTTTAAGAATTTTTGGTAGCGACCGCATAAAAGCGATTATGGATAGGCTTGGTATCGACGAGGGCGAGAGTATCGAGAGCCGCATGGTGACAAGAGCTGTTGAAAATGCCCAAAAGAAAGTCGAGAGCTTACACTTTGAGGCTAGAAAGCACTTGCTTGAGTATGACGACGTGGCAAATGAGCAAAGAAAAACTATCTACAAATACCGCGACGAGCTGCTTGATAAAAACTATGATATGAGCGAAAAGATAGCTCAAAATAGAAAAGAGTACGCTGCAAATTTACTTGATACGGCTGAAATTTTCCATGGCGGCTTGAAAGATGACTTTGATATTAAAAATTTATGCTCTATCATCCTTGCAGATTGTGGCGAAGAGATAGACGAGAGCGAGCTAAAAGGCCTAGAGTATGATGAGCTAATAGATAAGCTTGCACAAATTTTTGAAGTAAGGTATAACGAGAAAATGAGCGTGCTAAATGAAGAGCAAAGAAAAGAGATAGAGAAAATTTTATACCTTCAAGTGCTTGATAATGCGTGGAGAGAGCACCTCTATCAAATGGATATCCTAAAAACTGGTATCGGCCTTAGAGGGTATAATCAAAAAGATCCGCTTGTTGAATACAAAAAAGAGAGCTATAACCTCTTTATGGAGCTAGTTAGCAGGCTAAAAAGTGAGAGTGTTAAGACGCTTCAGGTTGTAAGATTTAAGAGCCGTGAGGAGCAAGAGGAACAAGCTAAAATGATGCTTGAAGCTAGTCAAAATGCTGAAAATGAAAATTTAAGCTATAACAACCAAGACGGAGATGAAAATTTCACACCAGAAAAAAAGATACCAAGAAACGCTCCATGCCCTTGTGGAAGCGGTAAAAAATATAAAGATTGCCACGGAAAAAGTGGCCCTAAAAAAGGCATATTTGCTTAAAATTTCTACTTTTAAGGCGCCAAAAGCGCCTTAATCTTTTAAAGGCTATTTGATGACAAGCTTACCAAAGTACCTACTTTTTAAATATTTAAGATTTGATAAAACTCAGCCATTTATCACTCTAAGTGCCTTGCTCGCCTTTCTTGGCGTTAGCATCGGACTTATGGTCTTAATCGTTGCGATGGCGATTATGAATGGATTTGACAAAGAATTTGAGCGTAAACTTTTTACGATGAATTATCCAATAACCGTTCAAAGCGCCTTTAAGGGCTCCATTGATGATGGCTTTGTTGATGAGCTAAAGGCTAGATTTGGCGATTTAAAATTTAGTCCATTTATAAGCACACAGGTCATTTACCGCTCGGCAAATGCGCTTGAGGGCGGACTGGTTTATGGCGTAAATTTTAAAGATGAAAAACAGATAAACTCAGTCGTAAATGAAGCTTTAAAAGATAAAGAGCTAGATGGTTTTGAGATACTTGTGGGAAGTGGTATAACGAATGAGTTTAGGCTAAGAAGCAATGAGAAATTAACGCTTATCTTTACAAAGGCCGATCCAGCTGGCTTTTCGCTAACGCCAAAGATGAAGCGATTTGATATCGGTGGCTCATTTACATCTGGGCTAATCGCCTATGACAAGGCATTTTCATATACTTCAGTTGATGCTTTGAGGAAAATTTTAGACTATCCAAAAGGCGTTTATGATGGAATTCATATCTTTTCAAGTAAGCCATTTGATGATATAAAAAGAGTGCGTGAGGGGCTTCCAGTAGGCACGGTTGCTATTGGCTGGTGGGAGCAAAATGGCAACTTTTTCTCAGCACTCGCACTTGAAAAACGAGCACTTTTTATCGTTTTGATGCTTATTATCCTTGTGGCGTCGTTAAATATCATAAGCTCGCTACTAATGACAGTGATGAACCGCAGGCAAGAGATTGCCTTGCTTCTTGCGCTTGGTGCTAGTAAAAGTGAGATAAAAAGAAGCTTTTTCTATCAAGGGCTAGTAATAGGCGGAGGTGGCATTATATTTGGCTTGATACTTGGCTTTTTAGGGCTATTTTTACTTGGAAATTTCAACATCATAGACTTGCCGGCCGATGTTTATGGCTCAAGTAAACTTCCATTAGAACTTTCTTTGATTGACTTTATGCTTATAATTGTTGGAGCTATTTTTATCGTGGCTATATCGTCTTATTACCCAGCTAAAAAAGCCACAGAAGTAAATGTGCTTCAAACTTTAAGAAATGAGTAGAGCCTAGATGCTTAGGCTTGCTCATTGCTTGTAAAATTTATTTTTAAAAGATTATTTTAAAACCGGCATAAACTCGTAAAATTCTAAAATAAATTTATACTTTTACGCTCTTATATCATGATCGATTTTGCATTGAAGAGCCTCGTGTACGAGTGTTTTTGCCATGACACGCTCTTCGTTTATTAGGTGGAAATTTTTACCTAACTCACCAAAAATATCTTTATTACCCTCACCATTTATTTTTATTATAGTTTGGGTATTTACGCCGTAGTCTTTTATCTTTTGCGCGATGAGCTCCACTCTTTGCTCATTGTTAACAGTTATAATAACAGCAGCTGCATCGCTTAGGCAGGCATTTTCAAGTGTGTGACTTTGAAGAACGTTACCTAAAAATACATTTTCCCCGCGGCTCCTACCAAGCTCAACTAGACTAATATCGTTATCAAGCACAAGGTACAAAAGCTTTGTCTCTTTTAGTCTTAAAACGACCTCTTGTCCAAGTCTCTCATAGCCAAAGACTACGATGTGATTTTTGATTTTTTGCGGCTTTAGAGTTTCATTTGGTTCAACAACGATCTCACGTTCTATGAGGTCTGCTATTACGTCAAGTTTTTTAAGTATAAAAGGCGTAGCAAACATCGACACAACTGAGGCTGCGATAAAAATTTGAGCTGTTTGTATATCAAGTAAATTTCTAGTAGTCATTAGTCCAAAAACGGCTAGTGCAAATTCGCCTATTTGACAAACACTAAGTGCAGTTTTTGCAGCAACTCTTCGCTTTAAGTAGATATTTAAGATAGCAAAAACAACAACCGCTTTTATCACCATGACACTAAATACTAGGCCTAGAACAAGCCAGATGTTTGAGATGACGACAGCAAAATTTATCTGCATACCAACGGTTATAAAAAATAGCCCTAAGAGCAAATCTCTAAAAGGTATGAGATCAACTTCGATTTGGTGTTTATACTGTGTCTCTGCCATCATCATACCGGCTAAAAATGCACCCAAAGAGTATGAGAAGCCAAAGAAGTGAGCCAAAGTGCTAGAGCCAACGACCATAAATAAAATCGTAGCTATAAAAACCTCTTGCGAATTTGTTTGAATGACTTTATAAAATATCCAGTTTATGACATATTTACCAAGCAAAAACAGCACAACGATAAGAATAATCGCACTTGTAAATGTCTTTAGTAAAAGCTCATTTATTGAAGCATCTTGCGAGCTAAACATATCTATCATAAGCAAAATAGGAATGACGGCAATATCTTGGAATAGTAAAATTCCAAGTGCTTTTCTGCCGTAAATTTTACTCACATCGCCACTATCATTTAGCGTCTTTAGTACGATCGCAGTTGATGAGAGTGCAAGTGCAAGACCTGCAATGAGAGCTGTTTCGTCTTTTAAGTGAAGGGCGTAATAAAGCATAACGCCCATTATAAAGCCGCTTAAACAAACCTGTAAGCCGCCATTTAAAAAGACCTCTTTTTTCATGCCCATTAAGTGTTTAAAGCTAAACTCAAGCCCAATGGTAAACATCAAAAATGCGATACCAAATTCCGCGATATGAGAAATTTCATCATTGCTTTTTAGGTTAAAAAATTCTGATATAAGCGTACCTGTTACGATGTAGCCGATAATGGTTGGTATCTGAAATTTTTTAAAAATGACATTTAATGCGACTGAGATCGCTGCAACAAGTAAGAAACCTTCTAAAATTTGTTCCATAAATTATTTTTTACCTTCATAAAAGACTAGATCAAAGCTATTTTTTCTCTTTACAAGCGATCTTTTTGTACTAGTTTGACTGGTAGCTTCGTGCAATTTTTTATTTAGCTCATCAATAGTTGATTCTAAATCGTCAATTTTTTCTTTCAACTGAAGTATCACATCAACGCCGGCTAAATTTACACCTAGTTCGCGGGTTAAATTTAGTATAGTTTTTACTCGATCAACGTCTTTTTGTGAGTAGAGCCTCATCTTGCCATCTGTTCTTGATGGCTCGATAAGTCCCTCTCTTTCATATTGTCTTAAAGTTTGTGGATGTATGCTTAAAACCTTTGCAACAACGCTTATTAAAAAAAGTGGTTCTTCATAATTTTGCATTTTTTACTCCGGTAATTTTTCTTTTAACTCTTTTACTAAGCCTTCATCAAGCTCATTGATATTTGGAAGTTTTACCCTGGCTTTTAAGTAAAGATCGCCATAAATTCCGCTCTTTCTATTTTGCACGCCATATCCTTTTAAGCGGATCTTTGTGCCTGTTTTTGAGTTCTCAGCGATTTTAATCGTGACATCTTTTTTGTAAGTATGTACATTGACTTTTCCGCCAAAAAGCATAGTTTTTAGTGGAATTTCTATATCTTTATAAAGATCGTCTCCGACTCTTTCATATTCGTCGCTTGGCTCAACGCTAATAGCAAGTATAAGATCTCCTTTTTGACCACCAGCGCTTTTACCTTTGCCTTTTACGCGAAGCTTCTCGCCGCCTTCTATGCCACTTGGAATTTTTATCTTAATGCTTTCGCCATTAAAATTTATCTTATGTTCGCCACCAGTTACAGCTACGTCAAATGGTATAGAAATTTTTGCATTTACGTCTAGATCAGCTCCGCCAAATCCAAATCCACCACTACTAAATCCGTCAAAGCCTCCAAAATTACTACCAAATCCGCTGCTAAATTTAGCTCCACCGCCACCAAAGCCACCTGAGAAGATATTCTTTAAAATTTCATTTAGATCGCCCATATCGGCTGAACTACTAGCAAAGTCGTGGAAATTTTGACCGCCAAACATAGTATCGCCGTACTGGTCGTATTGAGCTCGTTTTTTATCGTCGCTTAAAATTTCATAAGCAGCATTTATCTCTTTAAATTTATCTTCTGCTCCAGGGTCTTTATTGATGTCTGGGTGATATTTTCTAGCAAGTTTTCTATAAGCTTTTTTTATCTCGTCGCTTGAGGCACCCTTTGAAACCCCTAAAGTCTCATATAAGCTTTCACTCATATATTCTCCTTATATTTTTTTGATACGGATTATATCACAAAGCTTTAGTCTATGCAAGTCAAGTTTATTTTTGTTTAATAACAAGAAAAAGTGTTAAGATTTTATTTTTTCACTATATTTATAATTTGCAAAAATTTTTAGTTTAAAGGAAAAAAATGAAAAAGATTGTGCTAATTTCATTAGTAGCAGCTTCTTTTTTAGTGGGGGCTGATATTAAAATTAATGAAGCTAACTCTAATATCACGAGAGTCTCACCACTTAGCGATAAAAATAGCGTACTTTCTTATTATGACTCGATCGCTCAGGCAAAGCTTTCAGTTGTAAATATCTCAACTACAAAAACGATAAATAATGCTGGCATTGAGCAGATGTTTAATGACCCTTTCTTCAATGAATTTTTTGGATTTAACTTTGCAAAACCAAAAGAAAAAGAAAAAACTACTTCACTTGGTTCTGGCGTTATTATCTCAAATGATGGATATATCGTTACAAATAACCACGTTATAGAAGATAGCGATCAAATAGTCGTAACTCTTGCAAATGGCGGCAAAGAGTATAAAGCAAAACTAATAGGAAGTGATCCAAAAACCGATCTAGCCGTCGTAAAGATAGAAGCAAACGGACTAAATGCAATCACTTTTGCAGACTCGTCAAAGCTACTTGATGCAGACGTCGTATTTGCAATAGGCAATCCATTTGGCGTTGGTGAAAGTATCACTCAAGGTATCATTTCAGGGCTAAATAAAGATAATATCGGCCTTAATCAATATGAAAATTTTATCCAAACAGACGCTTCGATAAATCCTGGCAACTCAGGCGGCGCTTTAGTTGATAGCAGAGGATATTTAGTTGGTATAAACTCAGCCATACTTTCAAAAAGTGGTGGCAATAACGGCATTGGCTTTGCTATTCCATCAAATATGGTAAAAGATATTGCTAAAAAGCTGATAACTGACGGCAAGATCGAGCGTGGCTTTATCGGTGTTACGATTGCAAATTTAACAGATGAGCAAAAAGAGCTTTACACAAATAAAGAGGGTGCTTTAATAAGTGGCGTAGAGCAAGGCATGCCAGCAGATGAGGCTGGGCTAAAAAGAGGCGATTTGGTCATATCAGCTAACGATAAAGCTATAAAAAATGCAAATGATCTTAAAAATTTCATCGGTTCACTAACTCCAAATAGTAGTGTTGATATAACTTACGAGCGATCAAATAAAATAATGAATGCAAAAATCAAGCTTGCAAACGCTGATCACAATTCAAAAGATATAGCAAAAAGCATTATCATCGAAGGACTTAGCGTCAGTAATCTAAGCGATGAGATAAGATATAAATACAAAATCAGCCCAGATACTCAAGGCGTGCTAGTAACTGATGTGAAATCAGGCTCAAAAGCTGAAGACTTCGGCTTTGAAAGAGGCGACGTGATCGTGCAAGTTGGCGAAGAGAGCATAAAAGATCTTCAAACATTTGCAAATACGGTCAAAAATACAAAAGGCAAAAAGACGCTAGTGTGGATAAATCGCGGCGGTATCATACAAGGCCTTGTTATAAAATAATCATCTAAGAGCTGAAATTTCAGCTCTTAACCCTTTTAAATTTTTAAAATCTTAATCTGCTATAATCCTTAAAAATAAATTTACAACAGGAAAGATCATGACTAGAATTTTAATGATAGAAGATGATATGGAGCTTGCTGAAATTTTAACTGAATATCTAGAAAACTACGATATTGAAGTAGTGACTGCCGAAGAGCCATATATCGGACTATCTACGCTAAATACAAGTAAATTTGACCTAGTTATACTAGATCTTACACTGCCTGGAATGGATGGATTAGAAGTTTGTAAAGAGATCAGGAAAAATCACAATATTCCTATTATCATATCAAGTGCGAGGCATGATATAACAGATAAGGTAAATGCTCTTGATAACGGCGCTGATGATTATTTACCAAAGCCATATGACCCACAAGAGCTTTTGGCTCGTATCAAAAGTCATCTAAGAAGGCAGAGTATCACTCCTGCAAGTGAGGCGAGAAATTTAAATAAAGACCTGGTTTTAAAAGAATTTGAACATGAAATTTTATTTAAAGGAAACGTGCTAAATTTAACTGCCGCAGAATACGACATCTTAAAATATCTACTTTTAAAAGAGGGCGGAGCGGTTACTAGAGAGGAGCTTATCTATAACTGCGAAAGCATAAATGAAGATAGCTCAAACAAAAGTATAGACGTCATCATCGGCAGAATTCGCCAAAAACTAAATGAAAATCCAAAAGAGCCAAAATACATTCACGCTATCCGTGGTATCGGCTATAAATTGGTTCTTTGATGCCAAGATCGTCTATTTTTATAACCATAACTTTTATCTTTGCTCTTGCGCTCGTTTCGATATTTCTAGCTTTTTTGTGGCTCATGGGTTTTGACAAGCAAAACTATACAAGAGAGCTAAATAACAAATACTCAAACGTCGCTAGGACAAATTTGTTTTACATGGGCGGCATCATAAATAAAGCTCAGTACGACCGCCAGCTTTCAAACATCGATATGCCAGAGATCAAAGACGAGAAAAAAAAAGATGAAATTTTAAAACAAGCAACCGTTTTAGAAGAAATTTCAAGCGATTTAGGCTCAAGTGCGATCTTGCTTTATGATAAGCACCACTATTTAAGGATTGAGCATTTAGACGAGCTAAAACTTTTAATGGATAAGGAATTTCAGCCTTATAGATACGAGGTGATAAAGGCTGTTTTTCTGGTGGTTGCGGTCATTTTGCTAGGTGCTTACATTTTTGTCATATATAAGATAAAGCCGCTTAGAAAGCTAAAGCGTCAGATCGTAAAATTTGCAAATGGTGAGCTTGATGGCGTGCAAAATGTTGGCAACGGCAAGGATGAAATTTCTGAAGTTTCTGAAGCATTTTATGAGGCAGTTTGTCAGATAAAGGCACTTAATGACTCAAGGCATCTTTTCTTAAGAAACATAATGCATGAGTTAAAAACCCCTATCACAAAAGGGCTAATCGCCGCTCAAATGATAGAAAAAAGTAAAAATCAAGAGAGGCTGATCTCTGTCTTTCATAAGCTTGAAAATTTAATAAACGAACTTGCAGCGATAGAGCAGATAACATCAAAAATAGGGCTTAGCAATAAAACGCCATGTTTTATGAGGGATCTCATCGATGAGGCCATAGATATAGCCATGGTAGAAAAAGAGTGTGTTGGTGTCAGTGAGCTTGATGAGGTTAGGGTGCTTGTTGATTTCAAGCTATTTTCAGTCGCTATAAAAAACATGATAGATAATGGCATAAAATATTCAACTGATAAGCATGTAAATATCGTTGTTAGCAAGGACCATATGAAATTTATAACTCAAGGTGAGAAGCTAAAAAATGATCTTGACTTTTATGTCCAGCCATTTATCAAAGGAGAGGATACTCAAAAGAGTTTTGGACTAGGTTTATATATAGTTAGCAATATACTTGATGCTCATGGACTCAAATTTAGATACGAATATAAAAACGGAATGAATGTCTTTGTTTTTGAAAATTTACAAGATATAATAGTGACTTAAATAAAACATAATAAACAAAAGAGGGCTAAAAATGGCAGCAAAAATTTTCTCACCAGTTGATATCTTATCAATAATAGATCTTGAAATAGCTTTTATAAATCGTTATAAAAATGTAAAAGATTATGCAAAAAATTTATCTTTGATATATTTTTCTTTGCCAAGCACTAAAGAGTATAGTGAACTATTTGAAAAATTTTTAAGACAAACTGATGTTGTTGTAAGAGAGAATGAACATTATGTGGTCGTGCTTCATGGAACAAATGAAAGAGGAGCTAGCGAACTATTATCTGGTATTCAAGAGTTTTTAAACGCTGAGCCAATTGATTTGATAGTAAGCTATCCAAAAGATGGAAGAAACGCTAAAGAGCTTACTACTAAGCTTCAAGATGAGATAAAAGATAATTATGGTGTATTGCTTGAAATGCTTTCAAATCAAGAAAAATTTGAAGCTTTTGAAAGCATGATTTAATATAATTTTGTGGAGTTTGTTTGGAGAATTTACTACTATTTTTTGCAGTTTTGCTTATAACTAGCATTCTTTTAAGTAAGATCTCTGATAAATTTGGAATTCCATCTTTAATAATATTTTTAGGCGTTGGTATGCTGGCTGGCTCAGATGGGCTGCTTGGCGTAAATTTTGATGATCAAGTAATCGCTCAAAATGTCGGCATGCTAGCACTCATATTTATACTTTATGCTGGTGGGCTAGACACTGATTTTGCAGCGATTAAGCCTATTTTTGGCAGAGGTTTAGCGCTCGCAACACTTGGCGTTTTCTTAACCGCGCTAGCTATCGCTCCAGCAGCAAAATATTTGCTTGATTTTACCTGGGCAGAGGCGTTTTTGCTAGGTTCTATCATCTCTTCGACAGATGCAGCAGCTGTTTTTGCCATACTAAGAGCTAAGAAAATTTCACTTAAAAATAGCATTGCGCCATTGCTTGAACTTGAATCTGGCTCAAACGATCCAATGGCGATATTTTTAACTATGACCATCATTCAAATGATCTCGCTAAATAGCACACCGACAGCATCTGAGTGGGCTATTACGCTAGTTAAGCAGTTTGGTATAGTATCGCTATGGGCTATTTGTTTGGCGTAACTTTGCCAGCTATCTTTAATAGACTTCGCCTAAAAAGCTGGGGCCTTTATCCAGTTTTTTCTATCGCTTGGATATTGCTTTTATACACACTTTGCTTTAAGGTTGGCGGCAACGGCTACCTGGCTGTTTATATTGCTGGAATTTTTATAAATAAAAAAGAGTTTTCTCATAAGAAAAATTTAGTCGGTTTTCACGATGGTATCGCTTGGACGATGCAAATAGTTGTCTTTTTAACACTTGGTCTTTTGGTAAATCCTTCTCAGCTTCCAGCAACGGCGCTAATGGCGCTTGTTTTGGCATTATGGCTTATGTTTTTTGCAAGACCACTTGGTGTTTTTGCATCGCTTGCATTTTCAAAATTTAAGATAAATGAGCAAATTTTTATCTCTTGGGTTGGACTAAGAGGTGTTGTGCCAGTGGTGCTAGCTACCTATGTTTATGTAGATGGCGTGCGTGATGCGGATATGATTTTTAACATTATATTTTTTATGGTTTTGATTTCGATTTTGATACAGGGTATGTCACTTGGCTTTGCGGCTGATAAATTTAAAATCAAAGAGAGCGAGCAAGATGATGTTAAGCCAGTAGAAAACTCTCCGATCCTAAGCTACACACTTCGTCAGCACACCATTCACTATGGTTCAAAACTAATTGGCAAAGATTTGGCTCAGCTTGAGCTTCCAACTGAGTTTTTAATAATCCTAATAAAGCGTAAAAACGAGTATCAAAAGCCGACTGGCTCAACAATCTTTGAAGAAAATGACTTGCTGCTGATACAATGTGAAAATCAAGTGCTTTATCAAGATACGATTAAGTATTTGACATATTAAAATTTTGATAAAAATTGCCACATTTTATTTCTCTTTGTAAATTTTAAAACTTTACTCACTCGCCTTAGCAGACTACTAAATTTAGGCTACACTTCGTTTAGCACTAAATTTAGAGCCGTGATATGCTCGCTCATAAATTTTAAAATTTGCCAGAGTTTTTAATAGCATGCGGTGCGTTGGCATCTTTGTGTGCTACTTCTGACGTGCGAGGTGATTGAGGGATCAAAGGGGGATAAGGGGACGGCTTTGATCCGCTAGCTCGCAACTGCAAGCAGACCGTAATTCAAGTCCCCTTTTGTCTCCCTTTTGATAAATTTACACCTCAAAGCAAATTTTAAAACTTTCATTCACTCACAAGAATTGACTACTGATTTTAGGCCTCGCAAAGCTTGCCACTAAAATCAGAGCCGAAATTGCTCGTTCATGAAATTTTAAAATTTGCCTGAGCTTCATATATGCAAAATTACCTACTAAAATTTAGCTTCGCTTATCGCTTAGCTCAAATTTTAAGGCCAAAACAAATCCGTTCAGTCTCATTTTATTTTGCTTTTTATAAAATCACTAAAACACTAGCAAAATGGGAGACAAAATGCTTGATAGTATCATCCTTGCAGTCCTGGTATATTTTGCAACATTCTTATTTATGTTTTTTCTGCTCGCCTTTTTTGCCTTTTGGTATATAAGCGTGCCGCTATTTGTCATCTACATCGTTATAAAATTTATAAGGCAAGCAAAAGAGTGCGAGAGGATACATGGCAAGCTTGAGTAAAATTTAAATTTCTAGCCCAAAATGAGCTAGAAATTTCTTTATTCTAGGGCTTGAGCCAGATCAGCTATCAGATCCTCAGCATTTTCAAGGCCTATGCTAACTCTTATCAGCTCTTTTGTGATGCCAGCTTTGATTAGCTCTTCACTGCTTAGCTGTTGGTGCGTAGTTGAAGCCGGGTGCGTGATGAGCGACTTTGTATCGCCGATATTTACTACGATCTTAAAGAGTTTTACGCGCTCTAGCATCTTTTTTGCACGCTCAAAGCTATCAGTTTCAAAACAAAATAGCCCATTTACCATGCCATCTTTAAAGTATTTTTGCGCCTTTGCGTGATCTATGTTGTCAGCAAGCCCTGGGTATGCCACGCTTTTTATATGCTTGTGAGAGTTTAGAAATTTAGCCACTTTTAGCGCGTTTTGCGAGTGTCTTTCAACTCTAACAGCAAGCGTTTCAAGCCCTTGTATGAGCTGCCAAGAGTTAAATGGAGAGATCACGGCGCCGATGTCACGCACGATAGCAAGCCTCGTTCTTAGCGTGTAGATGTCAAAACGATCCGTCATATCAGCATAGACGATGTCGTGATAGCTCGCATCTGGCACGTTAAAATGCTCATATCGTTTGTTGCCTTTTAGCTTTTCGTTTAGGTGATTTGCGCTTACGACCACACCTGCTAGGCTAAGGCCCTGACCGCTCATATACTTGCTCGCACTATGCACGCAAACATCGACGCCGTGGCGAAGTGGCTGAAAGATGATAGGCGTTGGTACGGTGTTATCGGTGATGCTGATGATGCCATATTTGTTTGCGATTTCTACGATTTTTTCGATATTTGGGATAGAAATTTGCGGATTTGAAAGCGTTTCAAAAAATATAGCCCTCGTTTTATCATCTATCAAAGCCTCCAGATCATCAGCAGTGTCGCTGTCAAAGACTCTGGCCTCTATGCCAAATCTTTTTAGTGTGTGCGTAAAAAGTACTGTCGTGCCGCCATAAATTTTTTTGGCGATGATGATATTATCGCCTGCTTGGGCTAAATTTATAATGCTGTAAAACAAAGCTGACTGACCGCTTGCAGTCGCTATCGCAGCGGCTCCGCCCTCAAGTGCAGCGACCCTTTTTTCAAAGATATCTGTCGTTGGATTGCCAAGTCTTGTGTAGATGTGGCCGCCATCTTTTAGATCGAACCTAGCAGCCGCAGTCTCGGCGCTTCCAAAGTCGTAAGCCGTGCTTTGGAAAATAGGCACAGCCATCGTGCCAAAGCCTTCATGTGTATCGTAGCCTACGTGGATCGCAGCGGTTTCTTGCCTCATTTTTGCTCCTTTTAAGGTAATTTTGGCGTAAATTATACATTAGCAAAGCCAAAATTTAGGGGATAAAATCAATTTTTGATATAATTTGCCAAAAAAAAGGAAAAATTTGAACCAAGTTACGGACAAATTTAAACGTGTAAAATATCTTCGTGCGCTAGAAAAATTTGCAAAATCAGCGATAAATGGGCTAAAAAGAGATGACTTTGACGAGGCTGAATTTCGCCAAAGAGTGGAGAAAAACGCGAAAGTCATCGAAAAAGTCGAGGCTGTCTATCTTGATCAGCCATACTCAAAGGCGCTAGAAAATTTTATAAATTTGCTTATCAAAAACGCCCCAAAAGAGGAGCTTTTAAAGGTGGCAAACCTGCTTGATAAGCTCAAAAATCAAAAGACATATAAAAAAGAAAAACATAAAAATAAATTTAAGGATGAGGATTGAAAGCAGTTATTTTCGATATGGATGGCACTGTAATCGATAGTGGCGAGGCGATATATAAAACAGTGAATGAAGTAAGAGATGAGCTAAATTTGCCGCCACTTGAAAAAGAATTTATCATAAAAGCGATCAATGAGCCAGGTAGAAATTTGCCCCTTGAGTTTTACGGCATCGACACGCCAAGTAGGAGCTTAAAAGAGGGCTTTGAAGAGAAATTTAAGAAATTTTACGATGAGTGTGCGACTACATATGAGGGCGTAAAAGAGCTTTTACAAAAGTGCAAAGAGGCTCATTACAAAGTCGTTTTGGCAAGCAATGCACCACACGATACGCTAGAGAAAATTTTAAAGAAAAATGAAATTTACGAGCTATTTGATGAGGTCATAGGCGCTAGCAAGGAGATACCACAAAAGCCTGATCCTGCGATGCTTCACCTAGCTGTTAGTAAAACTAAAGCTAGTAAGGCGATCTTTGTTGGAGATAGCCTAAAAGACGAGCTAGCAGCCAAAAATGCAAATATGCCTTTCTTGCAAGTTAGCTGGGGATTTGGCGAGGAGAGCAAAACTGCCACGTATAATGCCAAAAACGTTAGCGAGGCTTGGGAGATAATATTAAATTTTTAACTTAGTTTTAATTGGCTATAATCTTAAGAAATTTTCAAAGAAACAGCGATGATAGATATATTTGAGGGCAGTGCGAGAGATAAATTTTATGATATTTTGTTTAACGCAAATGCCGTTTTGGTTAAAAACGAGATAGATAAAATTTTTGAAAAATTTGTGGCTATGAGCGAGCTTTGCGAAAAGTATGGCATTAGCGAGGATGAGATTAGAAATTTTATAGTCTCAGTGCAAGATAAAGTTTATAACGGGGTAAATGACCTATATATCGAGCTTAGCGGAGAAATTTTAAGCCAAAATGAGTAAGATTTTCGCGCTCATTGCTTTGCTTGCCTCCATTGCTTTTGCAAAAGAGCCAAATTTTGACCCAAGTTCGGTGCATACATTTGAGCTTAAAAAAGATGAGTGGGCTAGGGTCTTTATAACTGAAAAGCGAACCCAAAGGGTTGAAACGTTTGACTTTCGTTGGACGCTATTTGATAGCACAAATATCACCGTGCAAAGCTTTTTTAGGCGCTATCCAAGGCAGATGGTCTTTTCGCTAAGACAAGGACAAAACACCTATATGCAGCGAGTTTTGCCTGATTTTACGATGCCGCCAAATGAGAGCGTAAGCCTTTATATATCATTTATTGATTTTAAGGATAAAAAGGCGCATTTTAGGGTGGCTCTGCTAGATGAGAGCAAGCGTGTGGATGTGGGTTTTAGAGATCCAGACGAAGCTAAATAAAAGGAAAAGTATGGATAAAATCGATGAAATAATGGGCAAATTTATAAGCGAGCTTGGCTACAAAGAGGCGTTTGAGATGTTTTTAAAGATAAGCTCTGGCAAAAAGCTTCGCTCAAAACTTCTTTTAAAGATCGCAGGCGAGAGTGAAATTTCGCTCAAACTTTGCGCTATTATCGAGCTCATCCATCTTGCAAGCTTACTGCACGACGACGTCATAGATGAAGCGAATATAAGACGCGGCAAGCCAAGCATAAACGCACTTTTTCGCAGTAAAAACTCGGTCATGCTAGGCGACATCCTCTACTCAAAAGCTTATTTTGAGCTTACAAAATTTGATCCAAGCATCGCAGCTATCATCTCAGACGCAGTCAGCAAGCTAAGTATCGGCGAGATGATGGATGTGAAAATGGCTGAAAATTTTAATGAAAATGAGCAAGAATATTTAAAAATGATCTACTATAAAACAGCCGTTTTGATAGAAGCCACGGCAATTTGTGGGGCGAAGCTAGCTGGCAAAGATAGTGAGAAATTTGGAATTTACGGCAAAAATTTAGGCCTTGCATTTCAGATCGTTGATGATATATTAGACATAACTCAAGATGAAAAAACGCTTGGCAAACCAGCGCTCAACGACTTTGTCGAGGGCAAAACAACGCTTCCTTACATTTATCTTTATAAAAGCTTAGACGAAGCTGGCAAAGCAAAGCTTAGATCACTTTGGATGAAGAGGTTTGATGAGGGTGAAATTTTGTGGCTAAAAGAGGAATTTATTAAGACAAATTCTCTTCAAAAAGCAGTAAATGAAGCAAAAAGGCTTGGGACTGAAGCGATAGAAGCGATAAAAGAGTATAAAAACGCCGAGCTTGAAGGGATTATAAAAAGCATGATAGATAGGGAATTTTAATGCACTATTTAGATATAAGTTTTACATATAAAAATACTGATATTTCAGTTAGAGAAAAGCTTGCATTTGACAGCGATGAGAAAAAAGAGCAAATTTTAAAACTACTAAGATCAAACAAAAGTATAAACGAATGTATGGTCTTAAATACATGCAACCGCGTTGAGATAATTGCAAGCGTTAGTGATCTAGAAAGTGCAACGACGCATGCGTTTAGATGCATGTCTGTATTTTCAGGTGTTTTTGAAGATGAGCTTTATGAAAGGGCTGACATTTATGAAGATAGCGGAGCCGTGCATCACCTCTTTGCCGTGGCAAGCTCGCTTGATAGCCTAGTCGTCGGCGAAACACAGATCGTTGGACAGCTAAAAAATGCCTTTAAATTTGCTTACGATAGCTCAGCTTGCGGCGAACAAATCAGTAAAATCATCCATTATGCATGTAAATGCGCTGCTAAAGTTAGAAACGAAACTCAAATTTCTAAAAACCCGATCTCCGTTTCAAGTGTCGCCGTAGCAAAGGCAAAAGAAATTTTTGGCACGCTTGAAGGTAAAACTGCTATCGTCGTAGGAGCTGGTGAAATGGGCGAGCTAGCAGCAAAACACCTAATCTCAAGTGGCGCAGAGGTGATCATTATAAACAGAAGCTCCGAGCGTGTTGAGCAGCTAGTTGATAGCCTTGGTGACAACGCTAGCTGGGATAGCATTTTAAAATTAAAAGAATATGTAAATAATTACGACCTAATATTTTCAAGCACCGCAGCCCCGCACGCTATCATCACAAACGCCATAATCGAACCAAGAGAATTTCATAGATACTTTTTTGATATTGCCGTACCAAGGGATATTGACCTTATAAATACAGAATTTATTAGTGTCTATACGGTCGATAGTTTAGAGGAGATAGTAAGGAAAAATTTAGCTCTAAGAGAGGAGCAAGCACAAAAAGCTTATTCGATCGTAGGTCAAGGCACAAGCGAATTTTTAAAAATTTTAAAAGAAGATATGAGTGTGCCACTCATAAAATCGATCCGCAAACAAGCTGAAATTTGTGCTAAAAACGAGCTAGAAAAAGCGATAAAAAAAGGATATTTAAAGCATAGTGATTATGAGGAGGCACAAAAGCTCATTCATCAAGTTTTTAAAGCCTTTTTGCACCAGCCAACGATGAAGCTAAAAGAGCTTGCGGACAAAGAAGGAGCAAGAGAGCTTTCAAGCGGAGTTAGATATCTATTTGACATAAAAGAAGAGCAAATTTTTCAAGCAGGAGATATAGATGAAATTTAGTAAATTTTACGCCCCAACAACCAAAGAAGCACCAAAGGATGCCTCTTTGCCAAGTCATCAGTTTTTGATTAGGGGTGGATTTGTCGAGCAATTTGGCTCTGGACTTTACAACTATCTGCCGCTTGGAAAGATCATGCACGATAAAATTTCACGTGTAGTAAAAGAGGAGATGGACGAGGCCGGAGCGCTAGAGGTGAGTTTTAGCGTGGTTACTTCAAGCGAGCTTTGGAAACAAAGTGGCCGCTACAACGTCTTTGGCAAGGAGCTTTTACGCTTTAAAGATAGAAAAGAAAATGACTTTGTTATAAGCCCTACAAACGAAGAGGCAGCCGTTGCTTTGGTACGTGGCAAGGTGACTAGCTACAAGCAGCTACCGCTAAATTTATACCAGATAAATACTAAATTTCGTGACGAAGCAAGACCACGCTTTGGCTTGCTAAGAGGACGAGAATTTACAATGAAAGATGCTTATAGCTTTCACTCAAGCAAAGAGGATCTAAAGCGTGAGTTTGACCTTATGGAGGCAACTTATAGTAAAATTTTTACCCGTCTGGGGCTAAATTTTAGAGCCGTTGAAGCTGATAGTGGAGCTATCGGTGGCAGTGGTAGTAAAGAATTTATGGTGCTTGCAAGTAACGGCGAAGATGACATCCTTTGCTGTGAGGCTTGCAAATACGCTGCAAATATAGAGGCTGCTAGAAGAAAATCTAGAACAACCGATGCTGAAGCGCCAGAGGCTGACGCGGCTAAATTTAAAACGCCAAATGCAAAAACGATAAAAGATGTAGCGGAATTTTTCAAAGTTAGTGAGTTTTACTGCATAAAAGCTGTTATTAAAAAAGCTATTTATGAAGACAAAGAAGAGGTTGTGGTCTTTTTTGTAAGGGGCGATGATGAGCTTCAAGAGACAAAGGCGCAAAACGCTTGCAAGGCGCTTGAGCTTGTAGATGCTAGCGAGGCTGACGTAGCGAAAGCTGGACTATCTGCTGGATTTTGTGGGCCGGTTGGACTAAAAGATGTGAAATTTTTCATAGATAACGAGCTAAGGGGCGCAAATAACATGATATGCGGCGCTAACGAGACGGACTATCACTTTGTTGGCGTTAGCGTTAGCGGATTTAACGAAGAGAGATTTAAAGACCTTGTAAAGGTAAAAGAGGGTGATAAATGCCCAGTTTGCGGCGGAAATTTAAAACTTAGCAAGGGTATCGAGGTAGGTCATATCTTTCAGCTAGGCGATAAATATTCAGCTGCGATGAACGCGACATATCTTGATGAAAATGGCAAAGCAAAGCCATTTTTGATGGGCTGCTACGGCATCGGCATAAGCAGGCTGATCGCTGTGATGATAGAGGCTAGCCACGACGAGAAGGGCTGCATCTGGAAAAAAGAGTGCGCGCCGTTTGACGTCGAGATCATCATCTCAAATTTAAAAGATGAGGCGGGCGTGGAATTTGCATTTGAGCTTTATGAGAGCCTTAAAAAAGCTGGCGTTAGCGTCATCATCGATGATAGAAACGAGAGATTTGGCGTTAAGATGAATGACTTTGAACTCATCGGCTTCCCTTATGCGCTGCTTGTGGGTAAAGAATTTGCAAATGGCAAGGTTGAGTTTATAACAAGAGATGGTTTAAGCAAAGAAACGATCGACGCAAACAAAGCCTTTAAAAAGATAAAAGAAAGCTTATGAGATTTTTCGCATTTTTATTTTTTTTGATAGAAGCGATATTTATCTATCTTTTTGTTGATAAATTTGGCTTTTTAAACTACTTTCTTGAGGTGCTGGTCTCTGGATTTGTAGGCATTGCGCTTCTTTTAAATGCTGGATTTTCTAGTCTAAATTCGCCTCAAGTGGCGCTTAAAAGCTTTCTTGGCGGAAATTTATTTAGTCAGTTAGGGCTTAGCTTTGGCGGAATGCTTTTATTTTTGCCAGGAATTTTAACAGATATTTTTGGCATAGCTGTAGTCGTTTTTTCTTTGATATTTAAGAAAAATATAGCAAAAAATGAGAGTTATCAAGAGTTTAAATTTCAAAATTTTAGCGAACAAAGTACTAAAAAAGATGATGGCGAGATCATCGACGTTGAGGTTATCGAAGAGCCAAAAAGAGTAAATTAGGAGAGATGATGAAAGAGATAAAAATAGCAACTAGAAAGAGCATCTTAGCGCTTTGGCAAAGCGAGCATATCAAGGCTAGGATCGAGGCGCAGCACAAGGGCATGAAGGTCGTGCTTGAGGGCATGAAGACAAAGGGCGACGTGATACTTGATACGCCACTTGCAAAGATCGGCGGAAAGGGGCTTTTTACAAAAGAGCTTGAAGATAGCATGCTAAAAGGCGAGACTGATATCGCCGTGCATAGCCTAAAAGACGTGCCTGTCGTATTTCCAGATGGATTAAAGCTCGCAGCAATCTGCTCACGCGAGGACACCAGAGATGCTATGATAAGTGAGAAATTTGCTAAATTTAGCGACCTACCGCGCGGCGCAAAAGTTGGCACAACGAGCCTACGCCGAAAGATGCAGCTACTTATCATGAGGCCTGATCTTGAGATCATTTCGCTTCGTGGAAACGTGCAAACTAGACTTAGAAAGCTAAAAGAGGGCGAATTTGACGCGATCATTTTGGCGATGGCTGGCATAAACCGCCTAAATATCAAGGCTGAAGTGGCACACATCTACACATTTGGCTTTGATGAGATGATACCTGCGATGGGTCAGGGTGCTCTTGGTATAGAAGCTAGAGATGAGAAGCAAATTTTAGATCAGATTGATTTTCTAAACGACGAAAATGCGGTCATTGAAACGACCATAGAGCGTGATTTTGTAAGCGTTTTAGAGGGCGGCTGTCAAGTGCCAATAGGCATAAGTGCAAGACTAAAAGGCGATGAAATTTCTATCGATGCGATCGTTGGTCTGCCTGATGGAAGTGAGTTTATAAAAGATAGCTTAAAGACTAGCAAAGATAAATTTCAAAGTGTCGGCAAGGAGCTAGCGCATAAATTTATAGAAAAAGGTGCTAGAGAGCTTTTAAAACGGGCTGAAGAGATGGCGTAAGCGTGTTTGAGCTAAATTTTAAAGCAAAAGCCATAAATGCTACCAAAAATAGCAAAGACAACTACTATATGATCGGTCTTGCAGACGACAAATACGACTACAAAAACTACATAATCTTTCAAAGACCGATCAAACTCAAAAAAGATGACGACGAAAACGCCGACATAAGCGGCCTATACGCAGAGTGCAACGGCGATATTTGCTACAACTCTTGCAAAAAGGTGAAGATCACTGATAAAACTATTATTTTTGAGGTGCAAGATAGCCGCATTTGCATTGATATTGAGGATGTAAAGCTTAACGAGCGCTTTATGAAATATAGCAAAGAGATATTTGGCAAACTGCTAAAATGTAACATATCGGAGTAATTAAAAAATTTACTACCGTTTTCAAAACTGCGATGCTATCTAGTGTTTAATCTAACAAAAAAATTGTGATGAATTACTTTGAAAAGACGTAAGTATGCTAGCCATGTGTGGCTGTGCGTTGAACACTAGTTTGCGCACATTCGACAATGGAGTATAAATTTAGTGCTTGTGTCTATTTAAGCGGCGAGGCAATATCGCAAAGAATGCGTCCAAAACAGCGATCGATACTCTGATAGCTATCTGTGAGTGCGGCAAATAATAAATACCCGCTTTGCTTCGCATTTTTCAGCTATTTTTGGCTAAAATCGCCCAAAAATCAAAAAGGCGAAATATGGACTACATCAAGCTTTTAAAAGAAAATAATCTACTTCGTGTTATCGACGAGCCAACAGATATTGATCTTGAGATCGCGCACGCTAGCTACATCGAGGTCAAGCGTGAGGGCTCGCAAGCGCTACTTTTTAAAAACCCAGTTTGTAAAAAAACTGGGCGTAAATTTGCCCCTGTGCTTACAAATATCTACGGCTCAAAAAGGGCGCTTGAGCTTATCTTTGGGCTAAATCCTGATGAGATCGCAGCCGAGATAGAAAAGCTTTTAAAGCCCAGAAAACCTGAAAATTTTAAAGAAAAGCTTGATTTTTTAGCCTATCTTTTTAGTATGAGAAAAATTTTTACCAAAAGGCTAAAAGGCGAGGGCGAGTGCCAGCAGGTCAAATTTATAGGCGAAGATGCTGACCTTTTGAGCCTACCTGCGCTAAAGACATGGCCGCATGATGGCGGTGCCTTTATTACGATGGGACAGGTCTATACGCAAAGCTTGGACGGAAATTTACAAAATTTAGGCATGTATCGCTTGCAAATTTATGACAAAAATCGCCTCGGCATGCACTGGCAGATCCATAAAGACGGCGCGAATTTCTTTAACGAATACAAGCGCGCGGGCCGCAAGATGCCCGTATCCGTGGCAATAGGTGGCGATCCGCTTTATATTTGGTGCGGGCAAGCACCGCTTCCAAAGGGAATTTTTGAACTTTTGCTTTATGGTTTTATCCGTAAAGAGCCAGCCAAACTTGTAAAATCCTTAACGAATGAAATTTACGTTCCGCACGATGCGGACTACGTGATAGAAGGTTTCGTGGATACGGCTAAGTACGAGCTTGAGGGGCCATTTGGCGATCATACTGGCTTTTATACGCCTATTGAGCCTTTCCCAGTGATGGATGTAACGGCGATAACTAGCAAGCGTGAGCCAGTATTTCATGCGACTGTGGTTGGAAAGCCGCCACTTGAGGATAAGTATATGGGCTGGGCGACTGAGCGGATTTTTTTGCCACTTTTGCGAACAACCGTGCCTGAACTACTGGACTACAATATGCCTGAAAATGGCGTTTTTCACAATCTAATCTTAGCCAAGATAAATACGCTCTATCCAGCTCATGCAAAGCAGGCTATGCACGCATTTTGGGGCGTTGGGCAGATGAGTTTTGTAAAACATGCCATTTTTGTTGGAGCCGATGCGCCTGAACTTAAAAATTATGATGAATTTACTAGCTTTGTTTTAAATTATTTTGGTAGTCAGAGTGTGCTAATAAGCCAAGGTGTGTGCGATCAACTTGATCATGCTAGTCCAAATTCGTGTTTTGGTGGCAAACTCGGCGTAGATGCAACGCAGGATTTTTGTAAATTTATACCAAAGCTTTTAAACGATGATGAGCTGTTGGCTAAATTTCAAAGCGTTGCACCAAATGTAAAAGAGCTTAAGCAGTTTAAAACGGATACCAAAACGCCTATTTGCGTGGTGAAATTTGAAAAAGATTGTGTGGTAAAAGAGCTTTTTGACAAGCTTTTGACATTCAGAGAATTTTTCAAACTCCTTATCGTTGTGGATATGCAAAATCACCTTGAAAACCCATATATGCTACTTTGGCGTGTGACAAATAATATCGATGCTTTGCGTGATATCTACATTGAGGGTGAAAATTTCTGCGTGGATGCGACGAGCAAGGACGAGCTAGAGGGATATACGCGTGGCTGGCCGTTACAAACGGATTGTGACCGCGAAGTAGTTGCTGATCTAATTAAGCGCGGTATTGTAAAAGATGAGCCAGAGTTATTTAAAAAATTTGAAATATTTGGCTAGCTTTGAGGTACTCAAGTAAATTTATAAATTTTGCTTTTTGCTGCGGATTTGAAATTTTTAATAAGACTTGCTTAATCAAACGCTAGTGTTTTTATGCTAATTTAAAAATAGCTTTTAGACTGGGTCTAAAAGCTTAATTTGTTTTTAGCTCTCTTTTAAGAGCTTGCTTGCGAGCATATCGGCTTTTGCTTTATCTGTATCTTTTTTTACGGATTTGTAAATTTTAGATATATAATTTTCCAAAACTTCGTGGCAAGATATTACTTTTTCATTTTCACTTCTTGCTACTTTTACGTATTCGCCGCTATTTTGTAGCTCAAAAGCTAGGTCGTTATCGCTTAGCTGAAGCTCTAAAATTTCAAGTAGTCTCTCTTGAAGTCTTGGCTCAAAAATAGGCGTCATAAGCTCCAAGCGACGTTCTAGATTTCTTGGCATCCAGTCAGCACTTGAGATATAAATTTTTGGCTGAGCATGTTTAAAGTATAAAATTCTAGCGTGCTCTAAGTATTTGCCGATTATTGAGCGAACTTTTATGTTTTCACTTTTACCTTTTATGCCAGGCCTTAGTCCGCACACACCACGAACTATAAGATCGATCTTCACGCCTGCGTTTGATGCGCGGCTAAGCTCATTTATCACATCTTCGTCGATTAGCGCATTCATTTTGGCAATGATCCTGCCCTCGCTACCTTTGCTAGCTTCCACTCTTATCTTTTCGATGATGCGCTCTTTTATCTGAAAAGGCGACATGCTAAGAGCGTTTAGACGGCGATTTTTATTATATCCTGAGAGGATGTGAAAAAATGAAGTCGTATCTTGGCTAAATTCTTCTTTGCTCGTAAATAGACTCACGTCAGTATAAATTTTTGCCGAACTGCCGTTGTAGTTGCCTGTGCCAAAGTGCATATAAAATTTAAGCTTATCGCCGATTTGGCGGATGACCTGGCTAACTTTTGCATGCACCTTAAAGCCTGTAATGCCGTATATCACGTGCGCTCCAGCGTCTTCAAGCGCCTTTGCCCAGTGCAGGTTATTTTCTTCATCAAACCTTGCCTTTAGCTCAACCATCACAGTTACTTGTTTGCCATCACTTGCGGCGTCTATTAGACTTTGAATTATTGGCGAGCTCTTATCGACTCTATAAAGTGTCATTCGAATAGATATGACTTTTGGATCTTTGCTAGCTTCTTTTATAAAGCTTACAACTGGATCAAAGCTCTCAAATGGATGCACTAAGAGCACATCTTCTTTATCTATGGCGTCAAACACAGATATGCCATTGCCAAATGGTGGTAGCGTTTTTGGAACGTAAGGCGCATTTGCCAGATGGGTAAAATTTTTACTTCCAGCTATCTCCCAAAGTGAGCTAAGAGTGAGTGGAATGCTTGAAAAATAGACATCTTTATGAAAAATTTTCATATGAAAATTTAAGAAGTCCAAGATATCAGCGTCTACGTTTTTATCGATTTGCATACGAACAAAAGCCCCTTTTCTGCGAAGCTTTAGCCCTTGCTCAAGTATCATCATAAAATCATCCGCTTCTTCTTCTTCGATGACGATATCAGCGTTTCTTGTCACTCTAAAAGCAGCCGAGCTAAGCAGCTTATACCCTGGGAAAATTTCTTCTGCGTGGCGATGTACGATCGTTTCAATCGGCACAAAAACATTGCTACTTGGCTGTGTAAAACGTGGCAAGACTCTTGAAATTCTTATCATGCCGTATTTTAAAATTTCTGGATGCTCTATATCAGCAAGCTTAACGGCAAGAGAAAAGCTAAGGTTGTTTAGATGCGGAAATGGATGAGTCGCATCGACAGCGATAGGAACTATGACTGGCAAGATATTTGAGAAAAAGTATTCGTCGCACTTTTGCTTCAAGCTATCATCAAGCTCATCATAATTT
Source organism: Campylobacter concisus (assembly GCF_002914005.1). Classification (GTDB taxonomy): domain Bacteria; phylum Campylobacterota; class Campylobacteria; order Campylobacterales; family Campylobacteraceae; genus Campylobacter_A; species Campylobacter_A concisus_N. The sequence goes on from NZ_POZU01000010.1 coordinate 34,736, forward strand.
TTTATAAAAAGTCCCTCTTTGCTAAGAGCATTTACTGTTTTTTTATAGTGATCTTCTACTAAATTTTGCTCATTTTGTAGATATTTTCTAATCTCTCTTAGCTGATCAAGTGGGCTCATGCCATCGCCACTGCTTGTAGTAGCTCCAGCTGCGAAAAGCTGCTTTAAGCCAGCGACTCTGATCATATAAAACTCGTCTAGATTTGTCATATAAATGGCTATAAATTTTAGCTTTTCAAGTAAAGGAATTTCCTTTTCACACTGAGCGAGCACCCTTGAATTAAATCGTAGCCAGCTTAATTCTCGGTTTATAAAAAGAGTTCCATTTTCGCTCATCATCTTCTCCTTGTGTGTTTTTGAGTTATTTTATGATATATGCGGTTATAAAGTTCTTACTTTATTTAAATTTTTGGTTACAATAAGCCAAAACTTAAATTTAAAGGCTTGTTATGTCTGATTATGTGATATTAGTTGGTATCTTTTTAGTGGCAGTCGTTGTTTTTGCACTTATTAAAAAGATATCGTTTTAGCTTTTAAATTTCTCCCACCACAAATAAGCAAATATGAGCCCAAAGCCCTTGACTTTGCTCTCGTCAAAGGCAAATTTCATCATATCTTCTCGTTTTATAAAAACAAGCTCGATATCTTCGCCATCGACGCCACCGCCAGAATTTACCTTCATACTCTCATCGATCTTTGCGTAAAACATCGTTTGTGTGTTGCCTCCAAAGCCAAAAGCACCGTATGTCATTGTGATACGCTCTATCTCTTTTAGCTCATAGCCCACTTCTTCGATCGCTTCTTCTCTGGCTGTTTGCTCTTCGCTTAGTCCTTTATCCATAAGCCCTGCGCAAAGCTCGTAAGTAAAGCCTTGCTCATTTGTTTTGATGCTTTCTTTCTCTTGCGAGTACCAAACAGCAGGACGAAACTGCTTTACAAATAAAAAGGCATCTTTTTGCTCGTGATATAAAAAAATACTAACGCTATTCATCACTTTTACGCAGTCCCAATCTCTTTGAACACCATTTTGCATAAATTTCATCTTAAATGGCTTTAGGTATTTTGACTCATCAAGAGGCAGAATTTCTAAATTAGTTATAGTAGTATCCATTTTGCAAGTCCTAAAAAGCTAAAAAATCCTATCGCATCTGTAAAAGTAGTAAGAATGACGGCTGAGCCGACTGCAGGATCTATGTTAAAGCGCCTTAGCATTAAAGGTATGATCGTGCCAAAAAAGCCAGCAAAGAATAAATTTGTAACCATGCTAAGCCCAATAACAACGCCAAGCATACCTTTGTCAAACCAAACAGAGGCGATTATGCCCATTACCACACCAAAGATTAGTCCATTTATGAGTGAAATACTAACCTCGCGTTTTAAGACATTTTTGGCATCTTTAAACTCTATCTCGCCAAGTGCCAAACGGCGAACCGTAACGGCAAGCGCTTGTGTGCCGGTATTTCCACCCATTGATGCAACTATTGGCATTAAAACAGCAAGAGCGACATAGGCTGCTATTGTCTCGTCAAAAAGTCCGATTATAGATGAGCTAAAAAGAGCTGTTAGTAAATTTACACCAAGCCAAACCGCACGACCACGACCAGCCTTAAAAAGCGTATCATCCTCTTCTGACTCGTCATCAACGCCGGCTAGGTTATAAATTTGCTCAGTTGCACTCTCTTGAATGTAGTCGTGGATGTCATCAGAGGTGATACGACCAAGTAAGATTCCAGTACTACTAGTAACTGCGATAACATTTAAATCGTACTCTTGAAACATATCAGCGACATTTTGCATAAGATCCATATCATTTGCAACGTGTGGCTTGTAGTGATCGATCTGTGCTGACTCGATATTTTGCTTTAGCGTCTTTGTAAAATCAAAAAGTATAAGATCTTCAAGTGGGATAGCGTATTGTAAAACGCCATTTTTATCGATAATAAAAAGCTGTGAGATATTTTCTAGCTTGCCTTCTTGCTTTTCTCGTCTAAGTCTTGCTACTGCATTGCCAAGCTTTTCTTCAAGATGAGCCGAAAAAAGCTCTGTTTGCATGTGAGCACCAGCTCTATCTTCTTCGTAACTTCTGAGTCTTAAAATTTCATTTTGGTTTTCTCTGTCAAGCTCGTTAAAGAGCTCTCTAGCTTTATCCTCGTCGATATCCTCGATGTATTGAAGCAAATCAGTCGCATCATCACTCTCTAGCTCTTCAAGTGCTTCTACGATCTTTTCAGCTGGAAGTTGTTCGATCACATCTTTTAGCATGTGATCAGGTAGCTCGATAGCAACGTCGCCTAAAATTTCAGGGTCTAGCTTCTCAAGATAGTGAGCAAAAAGCTCTTCATCGTGCTTTTTAAGTGTTTTTAGGTGTTGGGCTAGCTCATAAGGTGAGAGTTCGTTATCTTCTAAATTTTCATCTAAGTGCTGATCTATCAGCTCTTTTGCTTCTTCTAGTTCTTGGCTCAAGTTTTACCTTTAAAAATCTATTACATTAGGAAAAAATTCCACTTTGTGATACCCTTTTTCATTACTTAAGGCATTTTTTATTAGCTCGTCATTTTTGCTAACAACTGCTTTAAATTTAGCTGATTCTTTCTTATCCTCTAGGCTTTTAACGACCTTTATTGCACTTTCTGGATTGATAGGTTTATTGTCTCTATAAAGACCAAAGTGAAGGTGCGGTCCTGTGCTCATACCACTTGTTCCAACGTAGGCTATGAGCGTGCCTTGCTTGACTTTTAAACCACCTTTTATGCCTTTAGCAAAGCCATTTAGGTGAGCATAAAGTGTCTCATAGCCACCAGCATGAGAGATGATAACGGTTCTGCCATATCCACTTTTTTGTCCGACAAATTTAACCGTGCCATCGCCTGCAGCTTTGATTGGTGTTCCTTTTGGAGCACCGTAGTCAACGCCAAGGTGCGCTCTATATCTTTGGAGAATAGGGTGCCATCTTTTTAGAGTAAAAGCCGATGTGATTCTGGCGTTTGTAAGAGGGCGAACAAGTAAAAATTTATCATTTTTTTTACCATTTTTATCATAAAATTTATCTTCAAATTTATACATAACATATCGTTTATTTTTCGTTTCTATCATCGCAGCATAAATTTCTGGAGTGCCAAAAGAGCGGCCCATGCGTATTTTTTGATTATAAACGATAGCGATCGTATCGCCTTTGTTTATCTTCTTAAAATCAATACCACTTCCTTTAAAAATTTCTTTAAAGCCAAGAGCTAGCGTGCCAGAGCCAGTGTAGTCAAAAATGTCTTCAGAGACTGATTTGTCCACCTTTAAGGCTAAAAATTTATCTTCGCTTTGATAAGAGATGGGAAGAAATTCGAGCTTAAATTTATCATTATCATCTCTAAAAATATGCATTTGAAGCTCGTCACTAACAGGGATTAGTACTTGTTTGGTATTGCCACTGTCGTCTTTATAAATTTGATACTTTGTACCAGCGATGATCTCTTCTGTTAGTTCTTGATCTTCGGTTGCTAAGTTATAGTAAAGTGAAAGTGGGATTTTGTTTGTCTCTAAGAAATTTAAGAAGTTACTTCCATTTGGCCAGCTAAGCTCATCGATGCTTGGCTTTATAGCGTATAAATTTATAGATAATATTGCAAAAATTATAAAAATACGAGGCATTAATGTCCTTTTAAAAAGCTGGTGGGATTTTAACTAAAACTTGCTTTAATTTTGCAAAAGATAAAGCATTTTAGGCTATAATCGCTCTAAAAATTTAAACTTAGGAGATATTTTTGAAACGTATATTTGTGATTTTATCGCTAGTTTTTGGCTTTGCTTTTGGGGCTGATTTTTCTTTAAATGAGTATAGAACTCCTATAATTAGCGTCGATAGTGATGGCACAGCGACGATAGTTGATAGTCCAGAAATTTTAATCGGCTCAAGTGGTGTCGTACTTCATAAATTTGACACTGATAGCTCTATCATCGCAAGAGTTAGCGTTATCTCAAAAAATTCTGGCTTTGCTAAGATTAGATTTGAGGTGTTTGATCTACTTGAGCAAAAGGCGCTCCCGCTTCCAGGCATTGCACCTGCAAATGGCGATATGGTCGTGCTAAACTATCTTTATAACCGCTCATTAATCATCGTGCCAAATAAAGAAATTTACGAAGAGATCACATCTGCGTTTCCAAATATGATATTTATCCACCCAGATATTATAGGAGCGTATCTAAGCTACGAGTACAAGCCAAATCCAAGCAGAGATGACTTTAGAAAAATGTGCGCTCAAAGTGCAGCTGGTTTAATTTTCGTAGCAATGGATGGCAGAAGCGTTTTTGCTGATTGCCAAAGCTTTAAAGTGTTAAAAGAATTTAAAAGTGGCGAGGTTGAGTACTATCAGCTACCATTTTATACAAGGGTTAGCGACATAGACACCGTCTTTTGGAAGCTAAATAGCGAGCACATCAACAACTACGACGCTCACTACGAAAAACTTTTCGAAGAAGATAACTGATAAATGAGCCGTTTGTCCTTAAGTAAGCAAAGATTAAAAGAGTTTTTAAATTTACTCCCAACGCTTAAGGACAAAGAGCTCTTTCACTACGCTTCAAGCCTTAGTTTTCATACGATTTTATCGATCATTCCGATACTTCTTATATCGTTTTCTATCTTTACAAAACTGCCTAGTTTTGAGGATTATTACGCCAAAATTCAAGACTTTATCTTCTCGGCTCTTTTGCCAAGTAATCAAGAGACCATCTCAAACTACTTGCAAAATTTTTTACAAAATAGCGGAAATTTAGGCATAGTTGGCTTTGTAGCGATGATATTTACATCGGCTATGTTTTTTAGTGACTACGAGTATGTAGTTTTAAAAGTGACACGTGCAAGTAAGGCTAGAGGATTTTGGTCAGCACTTAGCTCGTATTGGACGCTTATCACGCTCGCGCCACTTGGTCTTGCTGCTAGTTTTTATCTCTCAAGCCTCATTCAAGAGATGCTAAACTCAAACGTGATCACAAACTCGATAAATTTTTTGAGCATATTCCCATATCTCATCATTTGGGCGATATTTTGCATCACATATCTCATCTCAGTAAATGACGAGATAAAGTTTAAAAGCGCATTTTTTAGCTCATTTGCCGCTTCGCTTGTTTGGTATATTGGCAAGTCGGCCTTTGTCTATTATGTCCTTTACAACAAGACCTATCTAAGCGTTTATGGCTCGTTTTCAGCCGTGCTTTTCTTTTTTGTCTGGATCTACATTTCGTGGATCATCTTTTTATATGGGCTAAAGCTTTGTGCTTATCTCTCAAACAGCTCAAAATTTAAAAGATAAATTTAATGGTTAGTACCAGCTGGCAATATATTTTTATAAATTTACCAGCTAGTTTGATTTGTATTATTTTATGTAGAATATTATGTAAAATCAGCGTTTAAACTCGCAAATTTCTATCTTTACTCCAAGCTCTTTGCTAAATTTACTAGCGACCTTTTCAAGCTCATCTTTATCAAAGCAGATAAGATCTATGTAAGATCGCATCTCACCATTTGCTTCACCTATGATCTCGCAAATTTCACTCTCTTTTAGCGCATCTGAAATTTTGTTTTTGCTATCAACGCCAAACTGTATGTCGCCACTGTGAGATATGGCTAAAAAGCAAAAATTTATGCCAAGCTCAAAAGCTTCGTTATAAGTATCGCTTGCGCCGTCGTAGTACTCATTTAGTAACTCGCTAAGAGATGTAAATCCTGTAAAAACGTCGTCACGTAGCTTGTTTGAACGAGGCTCTAGCTCATAGATCATAAAATTCTTAAGCGGCTCGTTTGAGGCTTCTTTGCCAAATTTATCATCTATAAGATCGGCAAAGTCGATCAGTGGCACGCCTTTTTCTCTTGGCTCGTCTATTATCTCAAACTCTCCAAGCATATTTATCATGATCATCTCGCCAACTACGTTGTCACAAAGTATGAGCGATAATGTATAAGCCTTATTTTCATCTTCGCTTTTGAGCTTGCTTAGAGTTTCGTTATATAGGCACATATCTACGCTTTTGTCGTTAAAATTTGCATAGACCATGACCTCATTTGCATCAATGCTTACGCCATACATCTGTATAGTAGCGACATTTCGTGGTGCACGTGGTTTGCCAAGTGTGCAAGTAAGCTTTGCCTCATACCCTTTTGGCATGCGCAATTTGATAAATTTAAGCCACAAAAGCCTATGCTTAAGTCCTTCTGGAGTGAGTACTAGATCGATCTTTCCATCAATAAGGCCTATCATAAAAGTTGGATCAACTAAACATAAATTTAGCGCTTCTTCGGTCATTTTGCTTGCGGCTTCAAAGTTTTTATCTTCTAAATTTTGTTTGATGGCGTCTAAATTTTTGCCAAACTCGCTCCAAAATTTATCAACTCTGCTTGCAAAGCTAGAGCTCTTTTTAGAAAACCACATTTTTATCCTTTTTGTTAAAATTTTCAATATTTTTTTGCGTATAAATTTTCATCGATGGAAATTCTAAGGCGCTTAGTTTGTCATATCCTTCTTCGTTAAAAACACATCCCGTATCTATATTGGCGCTATTTGTATAGAGCTTAGCCTCACGAACTGGCGTATGTCCGTAGACATTAAATATGCCTTCAACTTGTATCATATCGCCTCTGCCTGATAGTACATGCCTTCTAAACTCATCTCTTGAGCTGTTATCATCTCTTAAGCCCCAAAATTTACCAACAGCCGAGTGCGAAACGACCAAATGCTCGCCATTTTGGTTTTTGTGGTCTTTAAACTCTAAATATACTGGAATGCTTTCTAAAAATTCTATGTGCCTTTGCTTGAACCCCACGCTTTGGCCAAGGTATGATCCATATGTCGCCACGCCACCATTGTTGAAAAACCAACTCGTGTCAAATGGTGCTTGGTTGTTTAAAAATTCATATTTATTGCTTAGTAACCTTCTTTCGTGATTTCCCATTACCATTTTATAGTTATTTTGCATGATAAGCTCGACCACATCGCAACTAAAAAGCCCCCGATCTATCACATCTCCGACAAAGCAAATTTGTGATTTTTCTTTGTCTGGAAACTGCTTGATAAGCTCTAAAAGTGTGTTAAAACAGCCGTGCACATCGCCTATTATATAAATTTGCTCGCTCAATCTTTCTCCTTTGTGCCAAATTTTAGTCTATTAAGCTTAAAAATGTAGTGTTAAGAAAACACTTTTGTATAGCTGTACTATATTGGCGTAATGCTAGCGGTATATAAAGTTAAAACCTAGTAAAAGATATTTAAAATTTAAGGAATTTAAAGCAGAAGGGAGCCTAAGCTCCCTAAAATCATTGTGCGTAAAAGCCGCTAACCTTACCGGTTAGGTCGATCATGATGTTTTTCATCTGAGTGTAGTGCTCAAGTATGATCTTATGTGTCTCGCGGCCGATACCTGAGTTTTTATATCCGCCAAATGGGCTTCCTGCTGGGATTTGGTTGTAAGTGTTGATCCAAACTCTGCCAGTCTCCATAGACCTTGCAACGCTAAGTGCTTTTGTGATGTCTTGCGTGAAAATTCCGCCACCAAGGCCGTATTCGCTATCATTTACCATTTTGATAAGCTCAGCTTCATCTTTAAATTTGATGACAACGCCAACTGGTCCAAAAATTTCTTCTTGAGCTACTCTCATATCATTTGTCACATCAACTAGCAACGTTGGCTCGACAAATGCGCCCTTGTCGCAACCATTTGCTGTGTAGGCTTTGCCACCGACTGCCACTTTTGCGCCTTCTTTTTTGCCGATCTCGACGTAGTTTAGAATTTGCTCAGCTTGTTTTTTATTGATTTGTGAGCCCATTTGAGTACTAGGATCTAGCGGATCGCCAACTTTTATGGTGCTAAATTTCTTAACTGCAGCCTCTATAAATTTGTCGTAAAAGCTCTCTTCTACGAAAATTCTTGAACCTGCGCAGCAAACTTGACCTTGGTTAAACAAAATGCCAAGCTGAAGGCCATCAAGCGCTTTATCTAAATTTGCGTCGCTAAAGAAGATATTTGCGCTCTTGCCACCAAGCTCAAGTGTGGCTGGGATGATACGGCGAGCCGCTGCTATGGCGATATCACGGCCGATCTCGGTTGAGCCAGTAAATGCTAGCTTATCAAGGCCTGGATGGTTTTTGATCCACTCACCACTCTTGCTGCCTTTACCAGTTATGATGTTTATTAAACCTTTTGGCAAAATTTTATCTATCAGCCTAAATAGCTCAAGCACGCTTAGGCTTGTCTCGCTTGAAGGCTTAAACACGCTTGCATCGCCTGCTGCGATCACTGGAGCTAGCTTCCAAGCTGCCATTAAAAATGGGAAATTCCAAGGCACGATCTGACCCACAACGCCTATTGGCTCGCGTAAAACGATAGAGAGCTGTTTCTCATCAAGTACGTTTGCACTGCCTTCTTCACCCATGATGACGCCAGCAAAGTACCTAAAATGCTCGGCTGCAAAAGGGATATCAACATTTAGCGTTTCGCGGATTGGCTTGCCGTTATCCATGCTCTCAACTTTTGCCAAGTGCTCTTTGTTTTCATCGATGATGTCAGCGATCTTGTTTAAAAGCTTTGCACGCTCGCTAACTGTGGTGTGTTTAAATTTCTTAAAAGCCTCACGTGCAGCACGAACTGCGTCATTTACATCTTCTTCAGTCGCATCTGCGATCTTTGCAAGGTGCTCGCCGTTTGCTGGATTTTTTGCATCAAGTGTAGCGCCGTCTTTTGCGTCGCGCCACTCACCATTTATGAAAAGCCCATATTTTTCTAGTAGTTTCATACTTTTCTCCTTGATTAAGATTTTGTAAAAGGATTATAATATTAATAAAATTTATCAAAAATAAATTTTGGACATAAATTATCTTTTTTAATAAATTTTATTGTTTAGAGTAGGATTGTTTTAAAATTTAACTCTGCCAAGAGAGTAAAAACGTAGTCTCGCCATCAAGTTCGCTTTGGCATTTTACGACGATATCATTTTTCTTGCAGCACTCTTTAACTAAATTTAGCCCTATGCCAAAGCCGCCTTGATCGTCGTTAAATCTCGTGTAACGATCAAAAATTTTCATCTGATCCTCTTTGCTGATGCCTCGACCGGTGTTACTTATGCTAAAGAAATTTGGCTCTAAAGTAATGCGTACTTTTGAATTTGGCGCTGCATATTTGGAGGCGTTGCTAAGAAGGTTGTCTAAAATTTTGCTCACATCCCCAAGATCTGCATTTATAAAGCTTGGCTTTAGGCTAGTATCTATCTCAAGCCCGCGTTTGGCAAAAAATGGCGAGAAATAGTTCAGTCTTTGTGTGGTTAGCAAATTTAGGTCTATGAGCTCTTTTTTGCCAGGCTTATCTAGGTTAAAGCTTAAATGAACGAGCGCGTCATAGATGTTATTTAGGCTCTTTGCAGCAAGGCTGATATTTTTAAAACGCTTTAAATTTCGCTCATTTAGGTTGTCAAGATCGGCCGTTTCTATACTCATCGAGATGACGCTTAGGGGTGTGTTTATCTCGTGTGTTGAGTCTTTTATAAAGCGGTTTAGCGTATCTATCTTCTCATAAAGCGGTCTTAGGCTTAGTTTTGCTAGGTAAAAGGCGACAAAGAGCAGGGCAAAAAAGAAAAAGAGTGCCTTTAGCGTGGTTGAGATTTGTAAAGATAAAATTTCAGCCTTGATATCTTTGCCAACTAGAAAAATATCTGCGTGTGAGAGCTCATCTGTGGTGTTGTCGTCCATGTACTGGATCTTTTCAAATATCGCGACCTTACCGCCGATCAAATTTACATTTTTGCTTTTATCGATCTTTTGGCAGTCAAAGTCTTTATAAATTTTCTCGCCATTTTTTAACACGATGCAAGCATGCACGCCTTTTTCTTTTGTTAGACTTGAAATTGAGTCAAGTCCATTCATTCTAGCTTTCATGTAAATGCCCATTTTTATCTCTTTTAAAGACTTTACCTCGTTTAAAATGAGCGTTTCTTTTTTGTTTTTATAGTCGTGTATGAAAAAATATCCTAAAAATATCACAGAGCTAACAAGATAAAGGGATAAAATTTTAAATAAAATTTGCGTCTTTTCAGACATAGACATAGCCGTCTCCACGCCTGTTTAAAATGGCATCTTTGCCTAAAATTTGGCGTAAATTTTTGATATAGACACGAAGGCTAAGCTCGCTTGGCTCCTCGTCAAATTTCCAAATTTTATTAAAAATTTCATCTTTGGTTAAAATTTTGCCTTTGTTTTGCAAAAATAGCGCGAGTAGGTCGCTCTCTTTACTTGAGATATTTACATTTTTGCCATCTTTGCTTAGTGTCTTGCTCTGCGGATGAAAGCTAAATTCGCTTGAAATTTTGATCGCATCGCCACTGTGATGAGAGAAATTTCTCTTTAGAAGTGCTTGTATACGTATGAGTAGTTCTTTTAGCTCAAATGGCTTTTTTAGATAGTCGTCGCAGCCACTTTTGTAGCCTTTTTCAAGATCGTCTATGGTATTTAGTGAGGTGGTAAAGATGCTAGGTGCGCTAACACCTAGCTCTCTTAAGGAAGAAAGAAGTGAAAAGCCATCTCCTTGTGGGAGTTTGACATCAAGTATAAGCAGGTCGAAATTTTGCTCGTAGGCGAGATCAAGCGCTTCTTTGGCGTTATCTGAAGTGGTTACTTCATAGCCATTTTCAACTAGATATTCACTGATGAGATCAAGTAAAATTTCATCATCTTCAACGAGCAAAATTCTAACCATTAAGCACCTTTACATGCCTTTTTTCATTTCGTCTTTTTTCATACCCATGTCGTCTTTTTTCATTTCGTCTTTCATGCCCATGTCATCTTTTTTCATTTCATCTTTTTTTATCATGGGTTTTTTGCCCATGTCATCTTTCATCATCTGCTCTTTCTTCATCATCTCGTCTTTGCCCATGTCGTCTTTTTTCATCATTTCAGTAGCATTTGCAAGACCACCAAGCATAAACATAGCACCAAGTGCAACTAGTAGTAATTTCTTCATAACGTCTCCTTTAAATGAAATATGATGAAATACTATCTCTTTAGTGTTAAGTAAGTGTGAATTTACGCAAATACAAAATAGATAACTGGAAGCGTGATAAATGAAAACAGCACGCCGATAGCCACTGAGGATATGGCTAGAGAGCTATCAAGGCCAGCTTTTATGATCATTGCGCTTGCAAGGGCTGATGTTGGCATTGCACATTGAAAAAGACCAACTACCCATGTTCTATCCATTTGGATACCTGAAAATTTTAATATGATGAAAAATATGATAGCTGGCAAGATCATCTTACATAAAAGCACGACGCTAACACCTTTGTATGTGCTTGTGATACTGCTAAAGTTAAGACCAACACCAATCGCAAAAAGTGCCACCGGAGTAACGCTACCTTCAAACATCCTAAGTGGAGCAAAGATAAACTCAGACAAAGGGACTTCTTTTAAGATAAGAGCCATAATAAGAGCGATAAATGGCGGAAATTTTAAAATTTTCATCGTATTTTGAAATAGCGAAACCTTTTCTGGTGCAGCAAAAGAGAGGATAAGTGGCCCAAGGATCGAAAGTGGGATACCAGTGGCTATTTGATCGTAAAAGATGACTTCATTTACCATCGCATCGCCAAAGAAGCCTTGAATGACAGGCATACCGACAAATAGGGTATTACCAAAAAGGCTTAGCATGACCATACTAACAGTTGTTACTTTAGTAAATTTAAAGATCTTACCAAGCACCAATGCCATGACAGCACTGATAGCTGTTGAGCCAAAGCCAATTAAAATTGTATTTATAAGCGAAACATCGACGTTTACGTGATAAATTTTGTCAAAGATTAGCGCAGGCATTGCAAAACAAAGGACAAAATCCACAAAAGGGATCGAGTGCTTTTGCTCAACAATGCCGACTTTTTTAGCAAAAAAACCAGTTGCGATTATGAAAAATATTGCAAAAAGTGGAGTGAAATTCATAGCATTCTCTTTTAAATCTAAATTTTACGGAAGATTGATTATAGGACCCATAAGATTAAATTACAATAAACCTTTTTTAAAATTTGCTCTCAAAATTTATGCCTTAATATCAACCTTTTTATAAAATTTATCTCTCTCATCTATCTTTTCTTTGCTCTTTAAATCATTCTCAAGATAGCTGATATTATAAATTTCTCTTGTAGATATGCTTTTGCCATTATTTAGACTGATTAAAAATTTACTCTCAAATTTATTAGATAGATTGGCAATAGCGATCGCTCCAGCATCTTTTAGGCTTACGATTTTATCACCTTGCATGAAGCCAATATCTTTAAAATCCAAGCTATTTAGCTGCACATTATTCATCTCTTTTGCCTCTAAATTTATGCTAGTTTTTAGCTCGCTTGATGTATTTAGCTTGCCAGTATCGTTATAAAGCTCTTTTACGTCTATCTCTCTACCACTATCAAATTTTAGCCTTATGGTGCCATCTTTGTTTAGCTTCATAGATATGACGCTATCGCTATCTTGCAAAGATGCGGCAGCTGTGGCTTCATTTGTTATAAAAGCCTTTTTTACCTTTTTTAAATTCGAGATACTAAACTCAAGTCCAGTTGCTTGTTTAAATTCATTTTCCATCAAGATCATTTTGGCTGATTTTGTCTTCTCAAACTTTGATATATAAGCGTCCGCATTTTCATCAAATTCCTTTAAACTATCGCCAAGATTTTCTATCATCTTGTTGTATGCGTCAAACTCAGCGTTATAATCTTTGTAAAATTTCATAAAACTATCTTTTTGAAATTTTGTATATGAGAAATTTTCATCTTTTTTATAATCTTTGTCTGGCTCAATGATCGGATTAAACTCGCTTAGCCTTGCAGTATCATCAAAACCCACTTTAAGATAGGCAAAATTTTTAAAAGAGCTATCTTTGCCAAAGATATTATTGTGTCTTAGGTCGACCCAGCCATCTTTTTGGGCATATTTTTTAAAGAAATTATTTATATCATTTTTCTCTATCTTTTCATATCTGTTTTCTGCAGCGAACAAAGTATTTGGATCTGAGGCGTAGTAAGAGTGCCTATAATCAATATCTTTTGTATCCACGTAAAGATCGGGATTATTTGTGATTGTTGCTTTACGATTTAGCTCTTCTCTTTTTATTTGGTTGTGATTTATGACATTTGTGCTGATAAACTGCCTAAGGTCAACCCTTGGCATCACATCGCTTAAATTTGCTATTTTTTCATTTCCATCTTTGTCGTAACCCTTTACTTTTAGCTTATCAAAGAGTATATCTTTTTGATCTAGCACGCCGTCATTGTTGCTATCAAAGCTAAAAAGATAGCTATTATTTTCTAATTTTGTAGTGCCAAGTTTATCGTTATCGCCGTAAATATCTAAAAATACTTCTACTTCTCCATATTTTGTTTTTAGAGTGTTTGAATAAGCGTAATCGTTTAAATTTTTAAATTTTGTATTTTCTAAGTATCCACTTTTTAGTGTAGATAGCATGCTGCTACTATCTGAAGCTTTTATATTTTTAAAGTAGGCATTTTCACTAAAATGATAGCCTCTAGAAAGTTCATCGGAGTGAATTTTATTGTTGCTGTAGATGAGATTTTTTGAGTAGTTGTTTAAAATTTCTTCTACTTTTTGTAGGATTTTGTGTCTATTTTGCTCTTTTATCTCAGCATCAGTGATATTTATAACTTTGCTTACTTTGATACTTTCTTTTAAATTTGAAATTTGTTCGTTATTTATCTCTAAACCTTGTTTATCCTTAAAGGCATGGAGCATATCTGTAGGATTTTTTAAATCTTTTAAATTTATAAAGTTATATTTTAATGATGTGATATTCATCTAAAATCCTTTTTAAAGATGTTGCAGATAATATCGGATAAATTTAGAAAGTATTTAGGCGTATAATGGTGCCCGAGGTCGGACTCGAACCGACACAAGGTTGCCCTTACCAGATTTTGAGTCTGGCGCGTCTACCAGTTTCACCACTCGGGCTAAGTTAAGATTGAAATTTTAGATTTGTGAGAAAAAAAGAAAAAAGGGGAGACTTGCTCCCCTAAAAAGAAAATTATTTCTTTTTACCTTTTTTAGCAGCACCAGCAGCAACTGCTTCTTTAAGTTTTTTGCCAACTTTGAATTTAACTGCTTTGCTAGCAGGAACGTCGATAACTTTTTTAGTTCCAGGAACTCTAGCTTTTCTTGCAGCTCTGTCAGCAGTACCGAAAGTACCAAAGCCTATAAAGCTAATTGTATCGCCTTTTTCAAGAACTGCTTGGATTGTCTCCAAAGTAGCATCAACAACTTTTAGAGTATCTTTTTTTGAAAGACCAGCCTTATCGGCAACAGCTTGAATAAATTCAGCTTTTTTCATGAACCATCCTTTTAAGAAGTTATGTGGCTATATTACACTCTTTTAAAAAAAAATACAATACTTTTTCCCTAAATTTAGCTCTTTTTTACGTTTTTTTAACAAAAAATGCAATTTTTTTAAAAATTTACTCGCAAATTTCAAACATAAGCTCGGTCTTTAGACCAATCTTTTTCATATCAATAAGCCTTAAATTTTTAAAATTTAAGCTCATTAGTTCATCTTTATTTTTTACAAGCTTATTTGCTATCTGGCGCAAGACTTCGCCTCTATATGCTTTTGCGTGATGACTCACTATTTTTTTATTTTTTATAAAGCAAAAAGCTATGTATTCTTTTTTTATAGTGTAAAATTTTTCATAAAACTTAGCTCTAAGGTCTAAAATTTCATCATTTTGCAAAAAATCATCAACCGCTTTACTAAAATTTTTTTCATAAAATTTTGAAATTTCAAAGCCACCTAGCTTTTCACCTTGCTTTAGTTTGTATTCTGGTATCTCATTTTTTGCTAAGATAGGCCCAAATAAATTTGAAAATATTAAAACATTATTATCTATATATTTTTGTGCCTCATTGTCTAAACCACGATAGTTTAGATGTTTATAAGCCACGCCATCATACCTTAAGATAGCTTTTATGCTGCCTTTTTGAGATAGGCTTTCTCGCAGCTGCTTACTCTCTTCAAGCTCTTTTAGCCCAAAAAGCTTTTTTATCTCGTTTAAATTTGCATTTTTTAAAAACTCATCGTATCTATTTAAAATTTCAACTCTTTTGTCAAAAAGTTCTGGAAATATCAAATCCTTACCATTAAATTTATTATTCGTATTTAGAGAAATTTTACTTTCGCTTGGAGAAAAGAGAATTTTTAATGCCATTGTTCTTACCTATTTTTATGTGTAAATTTTTGTTGGATTATACAATAAACTTTTTGTGCTAAAAAAAATCAAATTTTTACCGATATAAAAACAAGCGGAATCATTTTTGCTTAGAGTGAATAAAAATTTAGGAAAAAATTATGAGAATAACAAACCAACTACGTTTTAGTCAGACTTTGCATGACTACCAAAAAAATATGACTGGTGTAAATAAAAGCTATAAGCAGCTCTCAAATGGTTTGAAAATTCAAGATCCATACGATGGTGCTGCGACTTATAATGATGCAATGAGGCTTGATTATGAAGCGACTACTCTCACTCAAGTAGTTGATGCCACTGGTAAATCTGTAAATTTCTCAAAAAATACAGATAATGCGTTGCAAGAGTTTGAAAAACAGCTTGAAAATTTTAAGACAAAAGTAGTCCAGGCAGCTAGCAGTGTGCATAGTAAGACATCGCTAGAGGCTTTGGCAAATGACCTTCAAGGTATAAAAAATCACCTTGTAAATATTGCAAACACTTCGGTCAATGGGCAGTTTTTGTTTTCTGGAAGCGCTGTTGATACAAAGCCAATAGATGGTGCAGGAAAGTATCAAGGTAACCGTGATTATATGAAAACATCAGCCGGTGCTCAGGTTGAGCTTCCTTACAATATCCCAGGATATGATCTATTTTTAGGAAAAGATGGCGATTACAGTAAAATTTTGACAACAAATGTTCGTTTAGCTGATCAAACTAGAACCGACATCTCTTATGCGCCAAAATTTCTAAACGATAACAGCAAGATAAAAAATATGATCGGGCTAAATTACGCTAGTGATTCAGTGGTTAGAAGTGATGGCTCTTACAATGGCACAATAAATCCAGATTATGATTTTTTAGATAATTCAAATGTAAATTTTCCGGACACGTATTTTTTTATGCAAGGCAAAAAGCCAGACGGCACGACATTTACTAGCAAATTTAAGATGAGTGCAAATACAACAATGGCTGGACTTATGGAAAAAATCGGCATGGAATTTGGCAATACAAAAACAACAAAAGTTGTTGATGTAAGCATAAATAATGATGGACAATTTAATATAAAAGATCTTACTAAAGGTAATCAAACTATTGACTTTCATATGGTTGCAGCCACATCAGTAGCACCAAATCGCGGTGCAATTACTCAAAACAATGCGCTTGATGCGGTAAATTCTCTTGAAGATCTTGAAACAATGGCAAATAACGTTCCAAAAACAGTTCATATCACCGAGTTTATAAAGAGCAAATATACCGATAAAGATGGAAATGCGACAAATGCATTTGACTATGATAAGGTTAGATTTGAAAGAAAGGATAATGAGCTAATCGCAAATTTACCTCAAGTAGCCAGAAGAACGGGCGAATATGCAACAGATCAGACAAAGCTAAGCGAAGTCTCTGGTACAAAAGAGAGCTATGATAGAAATTTATATCCAAAAGATGTTGACGCTAGAAAGAGAGAGCTTTTTAATATCGACAACCAAGAGATAAATTTACAAGTAAAGTCAATTACTGGTACAAAATATGACATAAAGGTAAAAATGGGCACAGCAGGGGGTACAAATACTCCAGTGCAATTTGACATAACATCTACACCACCAGGTGGCACGCCTTCTGCACCTAGGACTTTAACTGTTTATAACTCAGATGAGTTTGGAAGTTACAGAACTTATGCTAGTGATTTTACTTATAGGCAGCTCATGGATATCGTTGCTATGGCAGCAAGTGATAATATCCCAAACCCTCCACATGCAGAAAACGCAAATTTTGATACAGATATTGAAAAGGTAAAAAGAGATCAAAACTATAATGCCTATAAAGAGGCTTTATCAAAAACTAAGGGTGCAGTAGAGACAACTTTAGATGATAAAGGCAGAATGGTTTTAACCGATAAGACAAAATCAGTAACAAACATAGAAGTAACTATGCATGATGCAAAAAATAGCGATAAATTTGATGGCGATAGCACTGGTAGAGATACGGCTGGTAATGCTGGCCACCCTCAAGGAAAGGGTTCTGTCTTTAGCTTTAACGAAAATAATGCTTTAACTATTGATGAGCCAAGTACGAGCGTTTTTCAAGACCTTGATAATATGATCGAAGCTGTTAGAAAGGGATATTATAGAGCTGATGCAAATAGCAATGATCCACGAAATACCGGCATGCAAGGTGCTTTGAAGAGGCTAGATCACCTAATAGATCATGCAAATAAAGAGCTTACAAAGATCGGTTCCCAATCAAGACTTTTAACCGCTACAAAAGAGCGAGCCGAAGTAATGAAAGTGAATGTGCAAACTGTTAAAAATGATGTAATTGACGCAGACTATGCGGAGTCATATTTGAAATTTACGCAACTTTCACTATCTTATCAAGCAACCCTACAAGCAAGTGCGAAGATAAATCAACTAAGCTTGCTAAATTATTTAAATTAAAATTTAAATCAGCAGGCCGCCGAGCTTGCTGATTTTTTAAAATTAAACTCTAGCGTGCTATAATAAGCCTTTTTATAAAGGATCTAAAATTTTACGACATATCTTATTTACAATTTTTGTTTGCATTTTTATATATTTTGGTATAGCCACAGCTGCTCCAACTGCTGATTTTGTTGGTTCGCTTGGACAAAGCCTTGGTGTTTTAAATATCAAATATTTTGGACTTATAGCGTATGTTTATCCATTTTTATTGATCATTTTAGGCTATTTTGTCTATAAAAATTTTAAGAAATTTGACTTTGATTTTGCTCAGTTTTTAGTAGGAATTTTTCTCTTTTTTGTAGCTTTTTTGATGTTTCAAGCCTTGAGTGCTTCAAGTGTAAATGGCGGTATAATTGGAAATTTTATAGTTAGTTCCTTAAAAGAGGTAATCGGCTCTATCGGTACTGTGGTTGCTATACTTATGATGTTTATTATCTCACTTGGGCTTGCTTTTAGGGAAAATTTTATCATTGTTTTAAGAAAGGCGTTTGTGGATAAAGAGATAAAAGTCCATGAAGAGAGAAATTTAAAAGAGATAAAACAAAAACAACTTCCAAAAATCGAACGCAAAAGACAAAAGAATAATGATATAAAAGAAGAAGAGCTTATAGAAGCTCAGGTGCTAAATGATGGTGAACAGAATTTAGATGAAGAGCTAGAGCCTGAGCTAGAAAAAGAGAGCATAGCCTCAACTATAAACGGAGTTGAAATTTTAAACGAAGTGGCTGAGAACAAGAAGTTGCTTGATCAAATAGAGCGAGGAAATGTAGAAAAACCAAAGAATTTTGTCTTACCACCGCTTAAATTTTTAAACGATCCGCCAAAACGCTCGCACAGTGTCAATGAAACTGAAATCGACCAGCAAATTTCTAATTTACTTGATAAACTCCGTAAGTTTAAAATAGACGGCGATGTGGTTAGAACTTATACTGGACCTATAGTCACGACATTTGAGTTTCGTCCAGCCCCACATATCAAGGTAAGTAAAATTTTAACACTTCAAGATGACCTAGCGATGGCACTAAAGGCTCAAACGATCCGTATCCAAGCGCCGATCCCTGGTAAAGATGTGGTAGGTATCGAGGTGCCAAATCAAAATTTGGAAACAATCTATCTAAAAGAAATTTTAGAGAGCGAAGTCTTTAAAAATGCAAGTAGCCCGCTAACTATGGCTCTTGGCAAAGATATTGTTGGTGCGCCTTTTGTGACAGACCTTAAAAAACTACCTCATTTGCTAATCGCTGGAACTACAGGATCTGGCAAAAGTGTGGGTATAAACGCGATGCTTTTGAGCTTGCTTTATAGAAATAGCCCGCAAACTTTGCGTCTAATGATGATCGATCCAAAAATGCTTGAATTTAGCATATATAACGATATCCCACATCTTCTAACTCCAGTTATCACAGAGGCTAAAAAGGCGATCACTGCACTTGCCAATATGGTCGCTGAAATGGAGCGAAGATATAAGATAATGAGCCAAACTCGTACGAAAAATATAGAGAGCTACAACGAAAAGATGAAAGAGGAAGGCGGCGAGCAGTTCCCGTACATCGTTGTGATCATAGACGAGCTTGCTGATCTCATGATGACTAGCGGGAAGGATGTGGAGCTTTATATCGGCCGCCTAGCACAGATGGCAAGAGCTAGCGGTATACACTTGATAGTGGCAACCCAGCGCCCAAGTGTCGATGTCGTGACTGGTCTTATAAAGGCAAATTTACCAAGCAGGATAAGCTATAGGGTAGGGCAGAGGATCGATAGCAAGGTCATCTTAGATCAAATGGGAGCTGAGAGCTTGCTCGGACGCGGAGATATGTTATTTACACCTCCAGGAAGCCCTGGTGTGATAAGATTACATGCACCATTTGCCAGCGAAAAAGAGATAGAAACGGTTGTAAATTTCTTAAAAGAGCAACAAGATGTAGTTTATGATGAAAAATTTTTAATAGAAGAAGGCACAAGCGGAAGTGTAGCTGCTGGTACTCTAGGAGAAGATGAACTTGATGAGCTTTATGAAGAGGCCAAAGAGATCATTTTAAGTGAGCAAAAAACGTCGATAAGTTATCTGCAAAGACGTCTAAAAATAGGTTACAACAAAGCTGCAAATATAATAGAGCAAATGGAGAAAATGGGTGTTTTAAGTCCAGTGAATGCAAAAGGACAAAGAGAAATTTTATAGCTAAAGTCATAAATTATTTTAATTTTAGAATTTTAATTTTTATTAAAATTCTAAAAAGTCTTGACAAAGCACATTAAAATCTATATAATTACAACTCTTAAAAACATTGGGGTATCGCCAAGCGGTAAGGCAACTGGTTTTGGTCCAGTCATTCAGAGGTTCGAATCCTCTTACCCCATCCACTTTTTAAATCCAAAATAACACTTATCGCGGAGTAGAGCAGTGGTAGCTCGTCGGGCTCATAACCCGAAGGTCGGCGGTTCAAATCCGTCCTCCGCAACCAAATGCCCCATATCTTTATCATCTAAAAACTAAGCACCAACCCCCACACCATCACGTATATCCTCTACACCTAGATGGACATAGTGTAGGCTACTCTTAATATCAGTATGACCCATAAATTTTATCAGTTTATGAGCATTAAATCCCTTCAAACTCACTAACCTAGAAGCCACTGTATGGCGTAATACGTATAATCCGTGAGTAGTGTTACTCCCTGCATATCCTAAATGGTTTCTTACGGCCCACCACATACGATTTGCTGTATCGTGGTTTAGATGAGTTATAGGGCATTTATTTAAGGTAGATCTTTGCAGTTATCATAAGCCCCTTGAGATATCCAGTAGTAAGCCATACGAAGCACTTGGTCGTCTCTTGTTTCAGTAAAGAGTTTGCGAGAGCCTCTATTTTACTTACGCTCTTAGCTATTTCTAAGCGTTGTTTTATGGCTTTGAAGACTAGAATAGTTTTGTTTTAATATGTAAAAAGAAAGATTAGTAAAAATAGGTTTCATAACTTTTAAATATAAAAAGAGAAATTCCCACCTAGTATTGTTTTATGGATTATTAGTATAAATTTAAAAATGCAGAAGGGGCGAATGCCCCTAATTATTATTTTAAAGTTTGGATGTATTCAGCTACTGCTTTTGCATCTTCGTCGCTCATTGGAGTAGCGATCGGTTTCATCATAGCGCCAAGACCAAATTTATTTGCTCCTGTTTTATAACCCTTTAGTGCCTCTTCGATAGCTGCTGCATCAAGAGATGTTAAAGCTGGAACTTTATTATTGAACATTTTTTCAGCTTTTGCACCATGACAGGCGATGCATTTTTTGTAGATAGCAGCACCATCTGTAGCAAAGGCAGCAGTTGAAAGTAGAGCCGCAACGCTAGAAACAATTAGTAATTTTTTCATTTTTCATCCTTTGTAAAAAAGTTTATGCATTATAGTACAAAAAGGTAAATTCGCAAGAAGCTAGTTAAAATATTTTGGCTATAATCACAAAATGAATAAAAATGAGCCTATTAAAGCACTTTTTCTGGATAGAGACGGCGTAATAAACGAAGATGCTGGATATGTTTACGAGATAAAAGATTTTAAATTTATCGATGGCATTTTTGATGCGTTAAGGGAATTTGCTGGGGCTGGCTACAAGCTCTTTATCGTAACAAATCAATCAGGTATCGGCAGAGGCTACTACACGCAGGAGCAGTTTGACGCTCTAACTAAATTTATGCTTGAAATTTTCAAAAAAGAGCAAATTTTTATCACCAAAGTCTATTTTTGCCCACATGCCCCAGAGGCGGATTGCGCTTGTAGAAAACCAAATCCAAAGATGATACTTGATGCCTGCAAAGAGTTTGACATAGACCTTGGAAACTCGCTCATGATAGGCGATAAGCCAAGCGACGTTGAGGCTGGCAAAAGAGCAGGTGTTGGTAGAAATTTCTTGCTTGATGGTATAAATTTTAAAAATGTAAGAGATGTTTTAAATAAGCTAAAAAAGGAAAAATCACTATGAATTTAAATGGAAAAAATATAGTTATAACTGGCGGCGCTGGCTTTATAGGCTCAGCCTTGGCGCATTATTTTGATGAAAATTACAAAGATGCTCACGTGCTTGTCGTGGATAAATTTAGAAACGATGAGACATTTAGCAATGGCAACTTAAAAAGCTTTGGACATTTTAAAAATTTACTAGGCTTTAAGGGTGAAATTTACGCCGGCGACATCAACGATCCTAGCACACTTGAAAAGATAAAGAGCTTTCGTCCAGGCGTTATCTACCACGAGGCAGCGATCTCAGATACGACCGTAAAAGAGCAAGACGAGCTAATAAAAACAAATGTAAACGCTTTTGTAAATTTGCTCGATATCTGCGAAAGTTTGGGCGCAAAGATGATCTACGCAAGCTCAGGTGCCACTTACGGCAACGCAAAGAGCCCACAAACCGTTGGCGAGTGCGAAGCACCAAATAACGTCTATGGCTTTAGTAAGCTAAGCATGGATAATATCAATAAAATTTACGCAAAGCGCGGTGTGAGCGTGGTTGGACTGAGGTATTTTAACGTCTTTGGTAAGGGCGAGTTTTTCAAAAACAAAACCGCCTCAATGGTACTTCAGTTTGGCTTACAAATTTTAGCTGGCAAGACTCCAAGACTCTTTGAAGGCAGCGACCAGATCAAAAGAGATTTCGTCTATATAAAAGATATCATTGACGCAAACATAAAAGCACTTGATGCGCCAAGTGGCGTCTATAACGCAGCTACTGGCAAGGCTAGAAGTTTTCAAGATATCGCTGACATCTTGCAGCGTGAGATCGGCGTAAATTTAGGCAACGAATACATAAAAAACCCATTTATCGGCTCATATCAGTTTCACACCGAGGCTGACGTGGCCCCAGCTAGAGAGGCATTTGGCTTTAGTGCTACGTGGAGCTTAGAAGAGGCGATAAAAGACTACTTGCCAGAGATAAAGAGAATTTATAAGGAAGAGATAAATGGCTAAGATAGTTAAAATTTTAGTCGTCGGCGATCTCATGTTAGATCACTACATATGGGGCAGCTGCGAGCGCATCTCGCCCGAAGCGCCAGTGCAAGTAGTAAAGATAAATGACGAAACCTACACGCTTGGTGGTGCTGGCAATGTGGTGAGAAATTTGCTTTCCCTTGGCGCAAATGTGAGTGTGGCTAGCGTTTTAGGCGATGATGAGGCTGGTAAAAAGATAAAAGAAAGACTTGCTGAGCTAAACGTAAAAGATGAGCTTATACTCACCGAAAAAGGACGCGAAAGCTCGATAAAAAGCCGTATCATGGCGTCTCACCAACAAGTTGTCAGGATCGATAAAGAGAGCGTTGTAAAGATAAATTTAGAAGATGAGCTCATCTTAAAAGTCAAAGAAAACCTTGCAAATTTTAAGGCTGTCTTGCTAAGCGACTATGGCAAAGGCGTGCTTAGCGAAAAAGTCTGCCAAGAGATCATAAATGAGTGCGTGAGATTAAATATCCCAGTGCTCATAGACCCAAAAGGTAGCGACTACTCAAAGTATAAAAATGCAACCCTTCTAACGCCAAATAAAAAAGAGGCGAGCGAGGCTACAAATTTAAAGATAAAAGACAAAGCTGAGCTTGAAAAGGCGATAAAAAAGCTAAAAGACGAGCTAAATTTGACCTATTCGCTCATCACGATTTCAGAAGAGGGCATAGCGCTATATGACGACAGGCTGCACATTTTTGCTGCTAAAGCAAAAGAGGTCTTTGACGTCACTGGTGCCGGAGATACGGTGCTTGCCACACTTGGCTATATGCTGGCAAATGGGGCTGACATAAAAGAGGCGATCAAGATAGCAAACCTCGCAGCAGCAGTCGTCGTGGCAAAGATCGGCAGTGCAACGGCTAGTTTTAGTGAGATCGAGCAGCTGCTAAATAGCTCATTTGGAGCAAATTTCGAGCATAAGCTTAAAAGCCTTGAAGAGCTAGAGGAAATTTTGAGCCAAAAGGATAAGAAAAAGGTCGTTTTCACAAATGGCTGCTTTGATATCCTGCACGCTGGGCACGTAAAATACCTAGCCCAAGCAAGAGAGCTTGGCGATCTTTTGGTCGTTGGGCTAAACTCGGACGCTTCAGTTAAGAGACTAAAAGGCGATGAGCGCCCTATAAATTCGCAAGATGATAGAGCCTGCGTGCTAAGTGGGCTTGGATTTGTTGATTATGTCGTCATTTTTGACGAGGATACGCCTTTAAATTTGATCACCAAAATAAAGCCAGACGTACTTGTAAAAGGGGCTGACTATAAAGGCAAAGAGGTCATTGGCAGCAAGATCGTAAAAGAGGTCAGGCTGATTGACTTTGTCGAGGGCAAAAGCACAACAGGGATAATAAAAAGGATAAAAGATGCTAAAAACGATGATAAAAAATGAGCTAGAGGCTCACCAAAAGACCTTTGGCGAGCATGTAAATTTGCTTGATAGCCTAGAGCGCGCTTGCCAGATGGTGGCTGATACGCTAAAAAACGGTAAAAAGGTGCTAATATGTGGCAACGGCGGCTCTGCAGCGGATGCTCAGCACTTTGCGGCTGAGCTAACTGGCAGATATAAAAGCGAGCGTCAAGCGCTCCCAGGCATCGCGCTAACCACCGATACTTCGGCACTTACAGCTATTGGTAACGACTACGGCTTTGACTATGTTTTTTCACGTCAGCTTGAGGCTTTAGCTCGTCCTGGCGACTTGCTTGTGGCGATATCAACAAGCGGAAATAGCAAAAACGTCCTTGAAGCGATAAAAAGTGCAAAGAAAATAGGCGTATCGGTACTTGGACTTAGTGGCAAAGGTGGTGGAGCGATGAATGAGGGCTGCGATCTAAATTTGGTCGTTAGCTCAAGCGACACTGCAAGGATACAGGAGTCGCACATATTTTTCATTCACACGATCTGCCAGGCCGTAGATGAGGCTTTTAGGGGTTAATATGCAAGAAGCGATGGATAAATTTTTAAATGAGCCTAGCCAACAAAATGAAGTAAATTTGATATCGGCTTTAAAAAAGGCTAGCTTTTTCGCTCCAGTACTTTTAAACCAGGCACTTGCAAAGCCTGATGGTGGCGTAGTTTATGAAGAAGAGGGCTCAAACATCAAATTTATTTTGCTTGAAGATGAGGGCGAAAAGCTTAGCTATTTTCCGGCATTTACAAGCAAAGAGGCGATGAGGCTTTGGCGAAACGATAGCGAGCAAGAGAGCATAGAGATAGGGCTAAAAGAGTATCTAGCTATGCTAAAAGAGAGTAGCTACGCTGGAGTCGTGATAGATGCCTTTAGCTACGATTTTATTCTTAAAAAAGATCAGATAGAAAAAATTTTGAACTAAATTTTGCTTTATAAAAAGAAATTTTTGTTTTACTATAGAGATCTTTCGTGTTGCACAAATTTGCTATTTAGCAAGTTTTTATTAATTTTAAGCTAAAATCAGCCAAGCTAAATTTAAGGAAAAAAATGAAAGACAATCTACTTGAATTAACCCAAGATATCGCTTCAGTTGATATCGAAGAGTCTATAAAAACTAGCTATCTTGACTACTCCATGAGCGTTATCGTCGGTCGTGCTTTGCCTGACGCTAGAGACGGATTAAAGCCAGTACATAGAAGAATTTTATACGCTATGGACAATCTTGGCGTTGGTAGCAGAAGTGCCTATATGAAGTCAGCTCGTATCGTCGGCGAAGTCATCGGTAAGTACCATCCACACGGTGATACGGCAGTTTATGACGCACTCGTTCGTATGGCTCAGAAATTTTCTATGCGTTATCCAGTCGTTGATGGACAAGGAAACTTTGGTTCGATTGACGGCGACAGCGCAGCTGCGATGCGTTATACCGAAGCTAGAATGACCATGCTTACTGAAGAGCTTTTAAAAGATATCGACAAAGATACGGTTGATTTTGTACCAAACTACGACGATAGAGAGGTCGAGCCAGATGTTTTGCCTAGCCGTGTGCCAAATTTATTATTAAACGGCTCAAGCGGTATCGCGGTTGGTATGGCGACAAATATCCCACCACATAGCCTTGATGAGCTAATAGACGGTCTTTTGCTACTTCTTGAAAACAAAGAGGCGACACTTGAAGAGGTGATGGAATTTATAAAAGGTCCAGACTTCCCAACTGGCGGTATCATCTTTGGTAAAAAAGGCATCATAGAGGCCTACCGCACAGGTCGTGGCAGGGTCAAACTAAGAGCCAAAACTCACATAGAAAAAAAGCCAAACAAAGATGTCATAGTAATCGACGAGCTGCCTTATCAAACAAACAAAGCAAGGCTTATTGAGCAGATCGCTGAGCTTGTAAAAGATAAGCAGATAGATGGCATCAGCGAGGTTAGAGATGAGTCTGATAAGGACGGCATCCGCGTCGTCATCGAGCTAAAACGCGACGCTATGAGCGATATCGTGCTAAATAATCTCTTTAAATCAACCACGATGGAGAGCACTTTTGGCGTTATTATGCTTGCTATCAATAACAAAGAGCCAAAGGTATTTAACCTTATCGAGCTACTTAAGCTATTTTTAAACCACAGAAAAACCGTTATCATTAGAAGGACGATATTTGAGCTTGAAAAAGCGCGCGCAAGAGCCCACATTTTAGAGGGTTTAAAGATCGCACTTGATAATATCGACGAGGTGATCGAGCTTATTAGAAATAGTGCCGATACAGCGGTTGCTAGAGAAGGCCTGATGAGTAAATTTAACCTCTCAGAACTTCAAGCAAACGCTATCCTTGATATGCGTCTAAGCAAGCTTACAGGCCTAGAGAGAGAAAAACTAGAGGCCGAGCTAGCTGAGCTTATGGCTGAGATCGCAAGACTTGATGAAATTTTAAAGAGTGAGACATTGCTTGAAAATTTGATCAAAGAAGAGCTTCTTGAAATCAAAAATAAATTTAAAGTACCAAGAGTTACTGAGATCGTTGATGACTACGATGATATCGATATCGAAGACCTCATACCAAATGAAAATATGGTCGTAACCATAACTCACCGCGGCTACATCAAGCGTGTGCCAAGCAAGCAGTACGAGAAGCAAAAACGTGGTGGCAAGGGTAAAGTAGCGGTCACGACATACGACGATGACTTTATAGAGAGTTTCTTTACTTCAAATACTCACGACACGCTTATGTTTGTGACAGACCGCGGACAGCTATACTGGTTAAAGGTCTACAAAATCCCAGAGGGAAGCCGCACGGCAAAGGGCAAAGCAGTTGTAAATTTGATCCAGTTGCAGCCTGATGAGAAGATTAAAGCGATCATCCCAACGACTGACTTTGACGAGAGCAAATCGCTAGCATTCTTTACTAAAAACGGTATCGTAAAACGCACAAATTTAAGCGAGTTTAAAAACATCCGTTCAGTTGGCGTAAGAGCGATCAGTCTTGATGAGAATGATGAGCTAGTAACTGCGCTCATCGCTCAAACATATGATGATATGCCGGTGACTGACCCTGAAAATGAGCTAAGCGTTGAGACTGAAGTACTTGAGATAGAAGAGATACAAAACGAGATCGACGAAGACAATGCAAACGCCGAAGAAGACGCAAACTCAGGCAATGAGACAATGCTATTTGTAGTGACTAAAAAAGGTATGTGTCTTAAATTTAAGATTAGTAAGGTTCGCCAAATGGGAAGAACTGCACGCGGCGTAACTGGCATCAAATTTAAAGAGCCAGGCGATGAGGTCGTAGGCGCAGCAGTCATCGAAAGCAATGATCAAGAAATTTTAAGCATATCTCAAAAAGGTATCGGCAAGCGCACAACCGCTGATGAGTACCGCTTGACAAATCGCGGCGGTAAAGGCGTCATCTGTATGAAACTAACAAGCAGAACAGGCGATCTGATCGGTGTTGTGATGGTTGATGAAGAGCAAGATCTAATGGCTCTAACATCAAGTGGCAAGATGATCAGAGTTGATATGCAAACCATCCGCAAAGCAGGACGTAACACAAGTGGTGTGATCGTTGTAAATGTCGATGGCGATGATGTTGTAAGTATTGCAAGATGCCCTAAGGCAGATGATGGCGAGGACGAGGACGAAGCACCAAGCGAAGATATGGGGCTTTTGGAATAAATTTTGCTATTAAAATTTAAATAAAAGCATAAAAAAGGTTGTTTATGAAGGTTAAAATTTTATCTTTTACTTTGATGATTGCTATTTTTGGTGGCTGCTCATTTAACGGCTTTATGGGCGAGCCAACTAACACATCAAACCGCAACGTAGTCATCCAAAAGGTCGATAAAGACGATCTTAGAGAGGTGATGAAAAAAGAGAAGATGATATATGATAGCGCTCCAAGAGAGACCACTTTTAGAGCCACAGGCGAGGGCATAGCTCCGCTAAATTCGCTCTCATACGCTCAGTCAGTTACACTTGCAAAAAGAGCGGCGATGGCTGATGCCTATTCGCAGCTTGCTGGCAAGCTTTATGGCGTAAAGATTAACGCTGAAGACACTGTAAGAGACGCGATGCTAAACGACTCATCTATCACTTCAAAGGTTCAAGGTCTTGTCAAAAACGCAAGGATCGTGAATGAAAATTTCAAAGACGGGCTTTATAAGGTAAATATGGAGCTTAAGATAGACGAAGATAAGTGGCGAGAAGTCTTTTCTTACTAACGATACTTTTAAATTTTGCCTTTTGCCTAGAGGAGTTTATCTTCTGGGCGAAGGTTGATACAAAAAACCAAATAGTTGCCTTTGAAGAAATTTCATTTTCAAAGGCGATGACCCTTTCGCCAAATCCAAAACCAAAATTTCTTTGCCAGATAGATGCCTTTAAAGATGAAAACACCACAACTCTTGGCTTTTTAAATTTACACAAAGATGAGATATTTGACTGCTTTGCCTTAAAAAAAGTTATGATAAAAAATGAGCTTCATGTCAAAAATGCACAGATATCAAACGCTTCAAATTTGAAAATTTTGCCAGTTAGATTTATGGTGGAATTTAAGCCAAAATCCGCTATCATCGGTACACTTCAATAAAAAAGAGATCAAATGAATATCGTCATAGTAGAAGATGACATCAATATGCGAAAGTCGCTTGAGATCGCGCTTGGTGAGTATGATGAGCTAAATATCAAAAGCTATAAGAGCGCAGTTGAGGCTCTAAAAAAGCTAGGCGAGGACACTGATCTAATAATCACCGACATAAACATGCCAAAGATGGACGGACTAGAGTTCATTAAAGAGCTAAACGGCAAATTTGACGTCATCATAATGACTGGAAACGCCACACTTAACAAGGCGATCGAGAGCGTTAGGCTTGGCGTGAAGGACTTTTTAACCAAGCCATTTGACGTCTCAACGCTTTACAAGGCGATAAAAAGGGTAGAGGCGCTAAAGCAAAAAACTCCAAAAAGCATAAAAAAAGTTGAAACTAAAAGCGAAAATAACGGTTTTTTAGCCACTTCAAAGGCGCTTGAAGCTACGCTAAATATCGCGCTAAAAGCTGCAAGAACCGATGCTTCAATAATGCTTATTGGTGAAAGTGGCGTTGGCAAGGAGGTCTTTGCTAAATTTATTCATGCAAACTCACCTAGAAAAGATGTGGCATTTATTGCTTTAAACATGGCAGCGATCCCTGAAAATTTGATAGAAAGTGAGCTTTTTGGCTTTGAAAAGGGCGCATTTACTGATGCAACCACAACCAAACAAGGGCAGTTTGAGCTAGCAAATGGCGGAACGCTATTTTTAGATGAGATCGGCGAGATGCCCATAAATTTACAACCAAAGCTGCTTCGTGCCTTGCAGGAGCGCGAGATAACAAGACTTGGCGCTACAAAGAGCGAAAAGATAGACGTTCGCATCATCTGTGCTACAAACGCAAATTTAGAGCTTGCGATGAGGGAGGGCAGATTTAGAGAGGATCTTTTCTACCGCCTAAACACGATCCCGCTTTTCATCCCGCCACTTCGCGAGCGAAAAGACGAAATTTTACCTATTGCGCAGGATACTTTGGAAAAATGTTGCAAAGAGTATGGCTTTGAGGCTAAAAATTTCTCAAAAGCAGCAAAAGAAGAGCTTTTGAGCTACGACTATCCAGGCAACATAAGAGAGCTCATTTCAGTCGTGCAAAGAGCGGCGATACTAAGCGAGGGCGATGAAATTTTGCCAAATGATCTATTTTTACAAGCCAGAAGCAAAAAATAGCCATAAATTTAAGTAAAATTACAAAAATTAAAAAGAGATAAGGAGAGCAGATGAGAAAATTTAACGTAGCTGTCGTTGGTGCTACTGGAGCGGTCGGCGAAGAGCTTTTTAGAGTGATGGAAGAGGTTGAGTTTCCAGTTGGAGAGCTTTTGCCGCTTGCTAGTGCAAAAAGCGCTGGTAGTGAGATCGAATTTAATGGCAAATATTACAAGGTAAAAGAGCTAACCGAAAAGGTTTTTAGCGAGCATGAGATAGATATTGCTTTTTTTAGTGCGGGCGGTTCAGTCTCAGAGAAATTTGCCAAATTTGCAGCTGATAGTGGTGCAGTAGTCATCGATAACACCAGCCATTTTAGGATGGATAAAGATATCCCTCTTGTTGTGCCAGAGTGCAATCCAAGCGACATTGCTATGTGGAAAAACCGCGGCATCATCGCAAATCCAAACTGCTCAACCATTCAAATGGTGCAAATTTTAAAGCCATTAAATGACGCTTTTGGCATCAACAGAGTTGACGTTTCTACATACCAAGCAGCAAGTGGTGCTGGTAAAGAGGGTATGGAAGAGCTTGTCGTTCAGATGCAAAAATTCTTTGAGTTTAAGCTTGATGAGTGCGAGCCAAAGGTATTTGCACACCGCCTAGCACTAAACGTGATCCCTCACATCGATGTCTTTTTGGACAATGACTACACAAAAGAAGAGATGAAAATGGTCAATGAAACGCAAAAAATTCTTCACAAAAATATAGAAGTTAGCGCTACCTGTGTGCGTGTGCCAGTGCTTAGGAGCCACTCTGAGGCGATCACTATCCACTTTGATAAAGATGTAAGTGCGGATGCAGCTAGAGAAATTTTAAGCAAAGCTCCAAGTGTCGTCGTAGTCGATAATCCAGCAAATAAAGAGTATCCGATGCCTATCATTTCAAGCGATACAAATGAGACTTACGTTGGCAGGATCAGAGTTGATAATTACAGACCTAATGTGCTTCATCTTTGGTGTAGTGCTGATCAGATACGTGTGGGAGCTGCTACAAATGCTGTCAGGATCGCACAAAAGTGGATCGCGATGCAAGAGTAAATAAAAAGGATTTTTATTGCGTAAGATATTTGAAAAAATTTTGCTTGCTAGCAACAGCTTTACACTTTTTCCAGTAGTTTTTGGACTTTTAGGTGCGATCGTACTTTTTATCATCGCAAGTTACGACGTCGGCAAGGTACTTTTAGAGGTTTATAAATATTTCTTTGCTGCAGATTTTCACGTTGAAAATTTCCACTCAGAGGTCGTTGGCGAGATAGTTGGAGCGATCGATCTATACTTGATGGCGCTTGTTCTTTATATATTTAGCTTCGGAATTTATGAGCTTTTCATCTCAGAGATCACTCAGCTAAAGCAGTCAAAGCAGAGCAAGGTGCTTGAAGTGCATTCGCTTGATGAGCTAAAAGACAAGCTTGGCAAAGTGATCGTCATGGTTTTAATCGTAAATTTCTTCCAAAGGGTGCTTCACGCAAACTTTACAACACCGCTTGAGATGGCCTATCTTGCGGCTTCTATCCTTGCACTTTGCCTTGGACTTTACTTCCTTCACAAGGGAGATCACTAAAATTTTAAGCGTTTTTACGCTTAAAATTTCTCCTACATCTTTTCTTTAGCTATTTTTAGGTAATATCCATTTAAAAATTTAAAGGAAATTTGATGATTTTCATAGACGCTTGCCTTAAAAAACCTACCCCATATACGCCTGTTTGGATGATGCGCCAAGCTGGTAGATATTTGCCAGAGTATATGCGAGTACGCGCGCAAGCAGGGGATTTTTTATCGCTTTGCAAAGACTACAAAAAGGCTAGCGAAGTCACACTTCAACCAGTTGAAATTCTTGGCGTTGATGCGGCGATTTTATTTAGCGATATCTTGGTTGTGCCTCTTGAAATGGGCATGGATCTACATTTTGAAAAGGGTGAGGGTCCAGTTTTTACAGAGCCTTTGCGTGATAAAGCCGCACTTGACGCACTTAGTATCGAAAAATCGACTAAAAATTTAGCATACGTCTATGACACGATCAAGCTCACAAGAGAAAATTTAGCCAAAGATAAGGCGCTCATTGGCTTTTGTGGCGCGCCTTGGACGATAGCTACATACATGATAGAAGGCGGTGGCAGTAAAACTTATGCGGTCTGCAAAAAAATGCTCTATCAAAATCCAGAATTTTTACATCAAATTTTAGAAAAAGTGACGCAAGCTCTCATCCTTTACGTCAAAGAGCAGATAAGAGCAGGCGTAAATGCGGTGCAAATTTTTGACAGCTGGGCAGCTGCACTTGAGGAGCAGGCTTATTTTGAGTTTGGATTTAACTACATAAACAAGATAGTTGATAGCGTGAAGGCTGAATTTCCAGAAATTCCAGTCATTGTTTTCCCAAAAGGAATAAGCGGCTATCTGGATAAAATTTCAGGAAAATTTGATGTTTTTGGTGTCGACTGGAGTACACCGATCGAGCTAGCCAAAGCAAAACTTAGCCCAAGATATGTCCTTCAAGGCAACATGGAGCCAACAAGGCTTTATAACAAAAAGGCGATAGATGAAGGCGTGGATAAAATTTTAAGCACGATGAAAGGTGTGCCACATATTTTCAACCTTGGCCATGGAATTTTGCCTGATGTGCCAGTTGAGAATGCAAAATATTTTATAAAACAGGTGCAGACAAAAAGTGCAAGGTAACAAGCCTTGCATCGTCTTTGGACCGATAAATTCTCGCCGTTTTGGCATGAGCCTTGGCATAGATCTAAGTCCAAAGCAAAAATCATGTAATTTTGACTGTGTTTATTGCGAGCTAAGTGGCGCTAAAGTAGTCAATGCGATAGAAAATCCACCAAGTGTTGACGAGATCATAAGCGATTTAAAAGAAGCTTTAAAAACTTATCAAAACATCGACGTCATCACGCTTACAGCAAATGGCGAACCAACTCTCTACCCGCACTTAAAAGAGCTGATAGCAAAAGTAAATGAGCTAAAAGGTAGCGCAAAAACACTTATTTTGAGTAATGGCTCAGGCGTGTGTGATCCAAAAATTTGTGAAGCGCTACATGGGCTTGATATAGTTAAATTTAGCCTGGATAGCGCCGTGCAAAGCACTTTTAAAAAGATAGATCGTAACAAAAGTGGCATAGAAGTAAATGAGCTTATAAAAGCAATGGCTAAATTTCGCAAGGAATTTACTGGCGAGCTTGTGCTTGAAATTTTGGTTGTGGCTGGATTTAACGACAAAGAAGAGGAATTTATAGCACTCAATGCAGCGATAAATGAGATAGCTCCGCACCGAGTGGATATTGGCACGATAGATCGTCCGCCAGCTTATAATGTAAAAGGCGTAGACGCCAAAAAACTAGAGGAGCTAGCCAAGCAGATAAGTGGCGTACCGGTTAATATAGCTAAAGCTCACAAAATAGAGCAAAAGTATAACTTTAGTGAGGATGAAATTTTAGAAATGCTAAGGCGTCGTCCGCAAACTATTGCAAATGTTGAAGAGAATTTTTCTGACTCTTCAAAGCAAACTCTAGCAAAATTCTTGCAACAAGATGTGGTTTATCTAGCCGATGTTGCTGGAGTAAAATTTTATAAATTAAGAGCATAAATGAAAAGAATCCTTACAATACAAGACATCTCGTGCGTTGGCAAATGTTCCCTTACTGTCGCACTTCCGATAATTAGCGCTCAAGGCATTGAGGCGTGCATATTGCCTACTGCGCTACTTTCGACTCACACTGGCTTTAAAAATTTCACATTTCGTGATCTGACTGATGAATTTGACGCGATAACACAAGTATGGCACAAAGAAAATATCGCATTTGATGGAATTTATACTGGATTTTTAGGTAGCTTTAGCCAGCTTGAGCTGATAGAGAAAATTTTTAATGAGTTTAATAGCTCTGCTCCACTAATACTTGTAGATCCTTGCATGGGCGACAATGGCAAGCTCTATCACGGATTTGATGAAAAATTTGTTATGAAAATGCGTGATCTTTGCACAAAAGCTCACGTTATCACGCCAAACATAACAGAGGCAAGCTTTATGTGCGGGATGCCGTTTTTAGGCAGTGACTATACGCAAGATTATATTTTAGAGTTGCTTGAAAGCTTGGCTAGCTTTGGAGTTAGAAAGATTGTGTTAAAGGGCATTAGATACAAGCAAAATGAATGTGGCATCATAGCTTACGACGCAAAGACAAAAGAGAAGGTAGAGTATTTTCACGAATTTTTGCCATTTCATACGAGTGGAACTGGAGATATTTTTGCTTCTGTGCTTTTTGGCTCACTTATAAATGGTGAAAGCATGCAAAATGCTATCAGAAAGGCAGCAAATTTTGTGCTTAGTAGCATTAAAATCACGCTAAAAGACAAGAGCCGCACATGGTATGGTGTGCAGTTTGAAAAGGTGCTTGGCACTCTTGCAAAATAGGCTGGCAAACTACTTATTTAAAATTTTTAATAACACAACGATATGGCAAAGATTTATATTTTTGCTAGCTGTTAGAAGTGCTATATCGCCATGCTCTTTTTCTAGTTTTTTTAACATTTTAAAGCAAGATTGCGCTGTTTCATTATCAAGCTCGAGCTCAAATTTCTCACAAAACTCATCAAATCTAGCTTCTCTATCTTCATGAAACCACTCTCTTAAAGCAGTGCTTGGTGTGATATCCTTTAGCCAAAGGAAATTTGAAAATATCTCTTTTCTTATGCCTCTTGGATAGAGTCTATCAACAAAAGCCGCCTTCATATCCAAACTATCATCTTTGATAAAATCATAAATTCTATAAGCTTTAAACATGTTGTGATTGTAGTCCTATAATGTTTATAAATAAAAAAATATTCTTAGTTATCTTATATTTTTTATACTTGTTTAAATTTTAAGGTTTGTAAAATCAAAGCTCAAATTTTTGATTGTGGTGATAAGAATTAAACTAGGGCTAGAAAATAGTCCTAAAAAGAATAAATTTAAATTAAAGCTCGTTTCGATAAAATCCCAACATAAAAATCACTAAAAAGGTTATCATTATGAGAGGCTATAAAATTTTCTCAGGAACGGCTAATATTGAGCTTTCAAAGAAAATTTCGCAATATCTTTCACTTCCTCTTAGCGAGGCAAGTATAAAAAGATTTAGCGATGGAGAGATCAGCGTGCAAATCGGCGAGAGCGTGCGCGGAAAAGATGTTTTTGTCATTCAGCCAACATGTGCACCGACAAATACAAATTTAATGGAGCTACTTATCTTAACTGACGCTTTAAGACGCAGTAGTGCAAGCTCTATAACAGCGATTGTGCCGTATTTTGGCTACGCTAGACAAGATAGAAAAGCAGCTCCTAGAGTACCGATCACTGCAAAGCTAGTGGCAAACATGATGCAAACAGCAGGTATCGATAGAGTCGTCACTATGGATCTTCACGCAGGACAAATTCAAGGATTTTTTGATATTCCGGTTGATAACCTTTATGGAAGTATTATTTTTAATGACTATGTAAGAGCTAAAAATTTACCAAATCCAATCGTTGCAAGCCCTGATGTAGGTGGCGTGGCTCGTGCTAGAGCCTTGGCTAAAAATCTAAATCTTGACATGGTTATCGTAGATAAACGCCGCGAAAAAGCAAACGAGAGCGAAGTGATGAATATAATCGGCGACGTAAATGGCAAAGATGTTATTTTAGTCGATGATATGATCGATACAGCTGGCACGATCGTAAAAGCAGCTGAAATTTTTAAAGAGCGTGGTGCAACTAGCGTTATGGCATTTTGTACGCATCCAGTTCTTAGCGGGCCAGCTTACGATAGGTTAAAACTGGGCTTTTTAGATGAGCTAGTGGTAACAGATACGATCCCTCTCGCCGAGGAGCTTCCTTGTATAAAAGTGCTAAGTGCGGCTTCATTGTTTGGCGAAGTGATACGCCGTGTATATCACAATGAAAGTGTAAATAGCTTATTTTAATTAATCTTGGCTTTTGTTTTGAGTGTTTCAGGCAAAAGCCAAATCTTCTTTATCTATTGTTTTTAGAATTACTTGATTAAAATTTTAACTCTGATAAATCAAAATTTATAGTAAAAAGATAAGCTCTATTAATAGCTGGGATTTTTAAAATTCTAGCCCTCTCTTTAAAAATTTTTGGCATTATGGCTTTACAAAATGGAGTTACTAGAAGGTAAGCATATGCGTATCCGACAGCGATCTTACCGCTTAGCACCACGCTTGTTTGCTTTGCTAAATTTGCACTTAGCTCATCTTTTTGAGCTTTACTTAGAAGCACGTTTAGCTCTTTTGCCGCCATATCAACGCCTCGTATCGCATTACTATCATTTTTTATGATAAAAATTTCATCACTTATTTTTGTGATATTTGGCATTAAAATTTGTCTATCAGCTTCTAAAAACTCAAAGCTTTTTTGCACGCCACTAAAATATCTATCCAAAAATGACTCACTAAAATTTAGCCGAACAAAGCTTCTTTTAAATTCACCTTTTAAATTTGTCTCATCGATAAAATAGCGTAAATTTCTCTCGTCAAGATAGTTTTGAAGCTCTTTTTTGCGTAAATTTAAAAGCGGCCTAACTAGCCAAAAGTACTTTCTTCTTTCAAGCTCACTCATGCCAAAGAGCTCTTTTAGTCCAGCACCCTTACTAAGCTGCATCAAAAACCACTCAAATTTATCGTCAAACTGATGCGCTAGGATCAAATTTTTATAACCAAATTTTTGACAAATCTCACCAAAAAACTCATATCTTGCCTCGCGCGCGTTTTTTTCAAAATTTGACTTATCTAAAAAAACGCTTTTAGTATAAATTCTTTTACCAAATTTATCTGCGAGCTCTTTTGCACTTTTTATCTCGCTTTTACTTTGCTCTCGAACATTGTAATCAACCATCGCTAGATCAAATTTGATCCCAACCTCTTCTAAAATGTAAAAAAGTGCGGTGCTATCTATACCGTGCGAGAAGGCTAGTAGATTTGCACCTGAGCTTAGCTTTTCTCGCACATTTTGGCTTATCATTTTGCTTTTTTGATGATTTTAGCGATTAGTTTTTGATCGACCACGTCAGTGGCCTCGCAAAGGTAGAGTAAGCCGATCTCAAGCTCTTTTACATCGCTCTCGTTTATTAGAATTTCGCCGTCTATATCTTTGTCCCAGATATCTTTTTTGGCTGCGTAAAACATCTCACCCTCGCTACTTTCGCCCTCAAGAGAAGCATAAATTTGCTTGCCAATCTCTTTTTGCAAGCTCTCATTTATCGATTTTTTGGTGATCTTTTCTATCTTGTTTAGTCTTTTTGAAATGATCTTGGCTGGGATTTGCTCCATTTCAAAAGATGCTGTGTCTTCTTCTTTTGAGTAGGCAAAGGCTGAAATTCTATCAAATTTAAACTCTTCTAAAAATTCGCAAAGCTCCTCAAAATCCTCCTCGCTCTCTCCTGGATGACCCACGATGACACCAGTTCGTAAGAATGAATTCTCGGCATTTCTCATTAAATTTAAAAGCTCTTTTATCTTTTTAGCGCCACTTCCACGCTTCATTATCTTTAGCATGTCTTCGCTAATGTGTTGGATCGGCATGTCAAAGTAGTTGTGAAAGACAGGCGAGGCGATGATACGCTCAATTAGCTCCTTACTAGTCGTGCTTGGATAGAGATAAAGTATCCTGGCACTCCTTACTCCCTTTATCTTTTCTATCTCGTCTATTAAATTTATAAGCCCGTCGCTAACGCCTTGATCGCGCATATATGAGCTTGAGTCCTGAGATAAAAAGCTAAAGTCGTAGTAGCCTTTTTTGACTAAATTTCTGACCTCGTTTACGATGTTTTCAAGCGAGCGTGATTTTAGCTTGCCTTTAAAAGTTGGAATGGCACAAAAACTACATTTTTGGTTACAGCCCTCTGAAATTTTGATGTAGGCATGGTAGTTTGAGCCAGTTATCACACGCTCTTCATTTGCTTGCAGATAAGTTTGCGGGCTAAATAAATTTTGCTTTTTCAAGATGATCTCATCGATCTTGTCATAGTCAGCCACACCGGTAAAGAGATCAACCTCTGGTAGCTCTTTCATGAGTTCGTCTTTGTAACGCTGCATAAGACAGCCAGTTACCACCAGTAAAGAGCCATTTTTACGAGCTTCGTGCATCTCAAGTATGGTTTGTATGCTCTCTTCTTTGGCGGATTTGATAAAGCCACAGGTATTTACGATGATAACGTCAGCATCACTGATATCATCCGTGATGTCGTAGTTTTGCAATCTACCAAGCATTATTTCTGAATCAACTAAATTTTTATTGCAGCCAAGTGAAATTAAGTGAAGTTTTGGCATTTTTATATCCAGATATTATCTATTAGCCTAGTTTTGCCAACATAAGCTGCTACTAAAATGATGGTGTTATTTTTTTCTATTTTGGAAATTTCATTTAAATTTCTATCCGTAATAGCGACATAATCAACCTTTAGTGGCTCTAACACTTCAAGCATCTTTGTTTTGATCTCACTTGCGTCTTCCTCGCCGTTTTGGATCAAATTTTGTGCTTTATTTAGTGATCTTGAAAGTCTTAGAGCATTACATTTATCTTCGTCGCAGATATAGACATTTCTACTTGAAAGCGCAAGTCCATCCGGCTCTCTAACGATATCGCAAGCCACTAGGCTGGCATTTAGAAAAAATGTCTTTATCATATTTTGCACGATGATTAATTGTTGTGTATCTTTTTTGCCCATGTAAATGCTATTTGCACGAGTTAGGCGAAATAGCTTGTTTAGCACCCTTAAGACGCCATCAAAGTGGCCTGGTCTAGTTTTGCCCTCTAAGATGGCTGAAAATTTCTTTGGAGCGACGATTAGAGGCTCATCATCAAAATAAAGCTCATTAGTATCTGGGATAAAGATAGCACTAACGCCATTTTGCTCACAAATTTTAATGTCGTTTTGTTCATTTCTTGGGTATTTGTCTAGGTCTTCGCCTGGTAAGAATTGAGTTGGATTAACGAATGTTGAGACGATACTTATCTCATTTTCGTTCACGCATTTTTTGATAAGGCTAACGTGTCCGTCATGAAGTGCGCCCATGGTCGGCACAAAACCGATCTTTGCGCTTGTGCTAGAGACGAAATTTTGAAGTTCTTTTATGGTCCTTATGATTTGCATTTTGACTCTTTTTGTTTGAAATTTTAACTTGGCATTGTAACAAAAAAGGATTAAAAGGGCGTAAATTTAAAAATGTAAGCAACTTTTGGCTAAAATCGGCAAAAATTTTTGGAGAAAAACTTGGATAGTTACGAATACAACGAGCTTTTAAAGAAGCTACAAACAAAAGTTGAAAACATAGGCTCTATCGTAAAGCCTGAAGAGATAAAGGCTAGGCTAAAAGAGATCGAGGCCACTGAGCAAGATCCTGATTTTTGGCAAGATATCGCTAAAGCAGGGGCGCTAAATAAAGAAAAAACTAAAATTTCAAATATGCTTGCAAAATTTAATGATGCTAATCAGGCAGTAAGTGACGCAAAGGAGCTCTTTGAGCTAGCAAATTCTGAAAATGACGAAGAGACTATAAATTCTCTTTTTGATGACGCTAAAAATTTAGATGAAAAGATAGTAAATCTTGAAATTTCTATGCTTTTAAGTGGCGAAGATGATGGCAAAAACGCGATTGTATCGATCCACCCTGGAGCTGGTGGCACTGAGAGTAATGACTGGGCGAGCATGCTTTATAGGATGTATCTTAGATTTTGCGAGCGCGAAGGCTTTAAGGTCGAGACTCTTGACTTTCAAGAGGGCGATGAGGCTGGGCTAAAGGACGTGAGCTTTATAGTAAAAGGTGAAAATGCCTATGGGTACTTTAAAGCAGAAAATGGTATCCACAGGCTCGTTCGCACAAGTCCATTTGATAGTGCAGGGCGCCGTCATACAAGCTTTTCTAGCGTCATGGTAAGCCCTGAGATAGATGATGACATAGAGATCGAGATCGAGGAAAAAGATCTAAAGATAGATACTTATAGAGCCAGTGGCGCAGGCGGTCAGCACGTAAACAAGACTGAATCTGCCATTCGCATCACGCACATACCAACTGGCATCGTCGTGCAGTGCCAAAATGACCGCAGCCAGCACAAAAATAGAGCCACAGCGATGAAAATGCTAAAATCACGCCTTTACGAGCTTGAGCTAATGAAACAACAAGAGGCGAGCAACAGCGTCGAAAAGAGCGAGATCGGCTGGGGTCATCAGATAAGATCATACGTGCTTTTCCCATATCAGCAAGTAAAAGACAACCGCAGCGGCGAGGCATACTCACAGACTGATGCGATACTTGATGGTGACATCAAAAAGATGATAGAAGGCGTCTTGATCGCTCAAAAGGCTGAGGCGTAATAAATTTACAAAAAGAGATGGGAGCTAAAATTTCATCTCTTTTAGCTTTGTGCAGGCTTCTTCTTTGCCTTTAAAGCAAGCCTCATCAAGATAAATTCTTGCTTTTTTATAGTCATTTTTGCCTAGATAGATAAGCCCTAGATCGTAGCTGGCCTCGCTTGAGCCAAGGCTTGTGGCTTTTTCGTAAAAATATATCGCTTTTTCTAAATTTTTATTGACTCCAAGGCCGTACTCGTAGATATATCCAGCACTTCTTAGTCCGTCTATGTTGCCGTATCTGCCAGCTGTTTCAAACCAAAAAAGTGCTCTTAAAATATCTTTGCTAAAGCCTTTGCCGTCACGAAAACAAATGCCAGTTTGCTGCATGGCTAGAACATTTCCATATTTTGCGTAGTCGTAAAATCTCTTGCAAGCTTTTGGATAGTTACCTTCATTGTATAGATATATAGCATCTGCTATTTGTTCGACCTCTGGATCAAGTGATGGCTCGCTAAGGCCAAAATTTTGTGAAATTTGATCTAACGAACATCCCCAAAATAGTAAAACACTAAACACAAAAATGATAAATTTTTTCATATTTGTCCTTAAAAATTTAGGCGATTTTATCCAATTTTATCTTATAATGCCCGCAAATTTTAAGCAAAAGGAACGATATGGATCATAATGCACTTTTAATCCAGCTTGGCTATAACGTCAATGAAACGACCACTGCTCAAATGTGTAGAATTTTAAACAATACTGATGGTCTTTTGCCAAAGAGCATAATTGAACTAAACGATCATTTAAAGCCGCACCTTTGTTTTGTGGCGATGAGTGGAAGTGAAGATAGACTAAAGATAAAAAATGTAGCTACCGTTAATGAAATAAAAGAGCGAGTTGATGAGATTATAAAAAACTGGGCTAATAAATATAAAATGGAGCTAAAAAAGATAAATGAAACAACTTACTATGTAATTGGAAAGATAAGGGACTAAAAATGAAATATGATATTGTAATTATTGGTTTTGGAAAAGCTGGCAAAACGCTAGCGGTTAAAGCTGCCGCACTTGGTAAAAAAGTAGCTCTTGTAGAGAGATCGCCAAAGATGTATGGAGGCACTTGCATAAATGTTGGCTGCATACCAACCAAACGTCTAATAACAGCCGCTAAAGAGGCAAAATTTGTAAATAATAGCGTTGAAAGCGAATATTACACGCTTAGTGTGGAAAATAAGAATAAGCTAATCTCAGCCTTGAATGCTAAAAACTATGCGATGCTAAATGATAAAGAAAATATCGATGTGATCGATGGTGTTGGCTCTTTTGCTAGTGAAAATAGTGTACTTGTAACAACGCCAAGCGGCGAGAAAAAGATAATAGAGGGCGATTTTATTATCATAAATAGTGGCTCAAAAGAGGCAGATGCTCCTTTTGAGGTTGTAAGCTCAAATGTATTTTCAAGCCAAACTTTGCTTGATCTAAAAAATTTACCAAAGCATTTTGTCATTATCGGTAGTGGTTTTATCGGTATAGAGTTTGCATCAATGTTTGCAAATTTTGGCTCAAAAGTGACTATTATAGGGCGTTCAAAACTACTTAAAAACGAAGATGATGATATAGCTAATAGTGTAAAAGAAGCTCTTAGAGTCCAAGGCATTGAAATTTTAGAGGGTTGCGAGATAGAGTGCATTAAAGAAAATGTATTAAATTTTAAGCAAAATGGCGAGCAAAGATGCCTTAGGGCTGATGCATTTTTGATCGCACTTGGCAGAGTAGCAAATGTAGATGATTTAAATTTAAAAGCTGCTGGAGTTGAGCTAAACGAAAAAGGCTTTATAAAGACAAATGAAAATCTTCAAACAAATGTGCCAAACATCTATGCGGTAGGCGACGTGCGTGGTGGAGAGCTTTTTACTTACACGAGCTTGGATGATTTTAGGATAGTTTATTCACAAATTTTTGGTGATAAAAAGAGAAATACTAAAAATAGAAGCATTCACGCAAATGTGCTATTTACTGATACTCCGCTAGCAAGAATTGGAGTAAATGAAAAAGAGGCTAGTAAATTTGGGCTAAATTTTAAAGAGCTAAAGCTTAGCATGGCAACAGTACCAGGTGCAAAAGTACTAAATCACGATGTAGGTATGCTAAAAGCTATCGTTGATGTACAAAGCGGCGAAATTTTAGGTGCTAGCTTTCACTGCATCTATGCAAATGAGCTGATAAATGAAATCGCAATTGCAATGAATTTAAAAGCGAACGCAAATTTCTTTAAAAATCAAATTTTCACTCATCCAAGTATCAGTGAAGCACTAAATGACTTATTTGGACAATTTTAAAAGGAAAAGAATGAAAAAATATTTATTGCTTTTATCGGCTTTATTTTTCACTGGCTGCTTAAATGTGATTGGTGTAGGACAAAAACAAGATGATTCGTGGCAGCAACCAAAGGATGAAAAAATAGTGCAAAATAAAGAGCAAATTTCAAGAAATGCGATCGAAATTTTAATACCAAAATGCGAAGAAGGCGATGCGGAAGCTTGCAACGATTTGGGTGTAAATTACGAGCTTTTAAAAGAATATGAAAATGCTTTGGCAAATTATAAAAAGGCTTGCGATGCTAAGGTGCAAGTTGGTTGTGCAAATTTGGGCACTCTTTATGAGCTTGGACTCGGAGTTAAAAAAAATCCAAAAAAAGCAATTTCAATTTATAAAGAAAGCTGCAATGGCGGAGGTATGCAAGCTTGCTATCACTTAGGCAATGCTTACAGAAAAGGCGAGATCGTTAAGCGAGATTATTACTTAGCAATGCAAGCTTATACAAATGCATGCAATGCTGGCGATTTGCCAAGTTGTGCCAATATCGGAGCGATGTATGAGCTTGGTCTTGGTGTCAATAAAGACGAAAAAAGGGCTTATGGAATTTATAA
The DNA here is from genome assembly GCF_002914005.1 of Campylobacter concisus. Classification (GTDB taxonomy): domain Bacteria; phylum Campylobacterota; class Campylobacteria; order Campylobacterales; family Campylobacteraceae; genus Campylobacter_A; species Campylobacter_A concisus_N. Next base: position 77,895 of record NZ_POZU01000010.1, read on the forward strand.
AGTCGCTTGCTTTCGTGGGCTAAGTAAGGCATGCCCGCAGATGAAAAGACTAGGCACAAAGCTGGGAATGTAAGTGAAAAAGGTCTTAAATTTTGGTCTTATTTTGGCCATGGGTTTTATGCTTAGTGGTTGCTGGTCTTGGCAAAAGATGGTAAGCTTTGGCTTTTGGCAAAGTGATGAAGAGGTGAGGGCAGAGCGTCTTGAGCTTGAAAAAGAGAAGATGATGCAAAACTGCGAGGGTGGAAATAGCATCGACTGTAACAACCTAGCTGTAAATTTTAGCAACGAAAAAGACTTTGTAAAAGCAAAAGGCTACTACGAAAAAGCTTGCAATGCTGGGCTTGCAACGGCTTGTTCAAATTTGGGTCAAATTTATGAGCAAGGGCTTGTTGATGAGCAAAAAGATATGGAAAAAGCCTTAAGACTATATAAACTAGCTTGTGATAGCGGTGATGGCGTTGGCTGCTATAACGAAGCAATGGGACTAAAGTCTTACATCGAAAGCGAAAATTTAAAAACTCATAAGATAGATAGAAACAAGGCTGAGGCTAGAGTGCTAAGGCTTTTGGCTAAGAGCTGCGAGCTTGAGTACGCTCAGTCGTGCTTTTTGCTTGCAAAGCTAAGCGGCAATGAAGCAAAGGCAGAGGCACTTTACAAAAGAGCCTGCCAACTTGGCAAATGTGTGGAGAAAAAGCAATACTAGTCAAAATACTGTTCTAAAAATTCGTAATAAATCAACAAAGGCTCTTCTTGAGTCTTTTAAAATTTGATGTTTTATTCGAGAAATTCTAAAAATGCCTTCAAATGTGTGCAAATCCGGACAACATCTTGTTTTTTTTTGGGGGGGGGGTAGTCAGTCCTCAATGCTCATATAGCTTGCACCAGCTTCTTTGCTAGCTTCTTTTATCTTGTTTGTTTCTATTGTATAAGTGTAACAGCCACTTAAAACGATATCTGTTGCACCATCTACTTTATATTCATCTACAAATTTTTTAATAGCATCAGATATTGCGTCGTTTTTGTACATTACAGAAGATGGGGTGTCTTTAAGTAACATTTGGCGATATTTTCTACAAGGTCGCCTTGTGTGCTTATATTATTTTTAAATTTTTTAGTTCCTGTACAGTTTTCAAAAACTACTACATCCGCTTCTACACTTGCTCTTCCATATTCAGTAGCTACGATCGAGGCATATTGATAGCCTTTTTATTCTAAAATTTCTTTTATATTGCGTACTATTTTTATGGCACTAAAACTACTTGATAACAATAGATCACAAAAATTATCTTGATTATTAGTATTGCTACTTTTGTAGATGTTGAGCTTATATCAATACCGATGAAATACATAAATTTATGTCTATAAAAATATAATTTCTATAACTAAGAACTTGAGAGAAATGTTATCTATTTGTAGCTTTTTATTAAATGAAATCTAAAATTTTACTTCAACCCAAAAACTTTTATATTAAAAGTAGTATGGATTTTATCCTTTTCGCCTTTCATGACGATAGGAAATTCGGTCTTTACGATACTGTCATAGCTGCTAAGCGCATCTAAAAAGTCATAAAATTTTTGCGGTGTCCTTAGAGAGCTAGTTACATTTAGGCGAAATCTAAAAAATTTCTCACTAGCATTATTATCACTTTCTTCTATTTTACTAAGGCTCACTTCACTGAAAAATTTGGAGGCAAAATCTATAAATTTATCTTTATCAAATTTAGCCTCAAAAGCTGAAATGATAGCTCCATCTTTTTGTTTAGTTGCTTCAAGGGCTTTAAATTTGGCTTCAAATTCATTTTTTACTTTTGTATAAGATGAGGTCTGTGAATAATTT